>DATKIS010000498.1:0-4355 GCA_035543975.1 Pyrinomonadaceae bacterium | reverse complement strand
GAATTCGCGCAGGTCTTTGCTGTGGCTACTCCGCCGCATCTTGACGACCACCATCATCTTGCGGAGTTGGCCGTTGATCGATACGAATCGCAGGCGGAGAATGTCGTCGCTCAGAAATGAGATGGCATAGGAACTAAGGGTGAACCCGGTGAAGACTTCCTGAACTTCAACGGTGCTTAGGATCGTGACGCCGGTCCTCGTCAGTGCGCCGATCATCCGGTAAAGCGACTCCCGGAAGTCCGTGCGAAAACCCGGGGCCAGGGCCATCTCAAACCCTGCCAGCGAATCTATCACCAGCCGCTTGGCGCCCATCTGTTGCACTGCGTCCATGATTTCGCGCACCGTCTCATCGACTGACAGGTCGAGCGGGCGGATGTAGAGAAGCTTGAGTTTGCCCTCCTTCTGCGGCGTGTTCAGATCCAGGCCAAAGCTTGCTGCCCGGTCTGCGTACTCTGCCGGCCGTTCCTCAAACATCGCCACGATTCCAGACTCTCCCTGACGAATGCCTTCAACGATAAACTGAGTACCCAGGAGCGACTTTCCGGTCCCTGTTGAACCAGCAACCAGCAGGCTGTCACCAGCGGGGATACCGCCGCCCAGCATCTCATCCAGTTTAGGAAATCCGCTCGAAAGCCGCCTATGTCCTCGCTCCTTCTCTTCATTTCCAGTCAGTCCGAAAGTGCGGGGGAAAGTTTGTACGCCCGCATCCGTGATGCGGAAAGTGTGCAACCCGGGGACCGAGGATTGTCCCCGAGATTTCCTAATCTGCAACTTCCTCACTATGGAGTTTCGCTCGACTTGCTGGGAGAGCCAGAAGAGTCCATCCGCGACCGTGAAAATCGGGTTATCACGGATCTCCTCCTCCGCATACTCTCCGATCAGAAAGGTCGTCGCCTGCCAGCTCGTTAGATGAAGCGCCAACCGCTGGATGAAACCCTGAACTTCCAAATTACCGGCATCGGGCCGTGTCCCGCGAACGACGGTGCGAAAAGAGTCCACCACCACGATGCCGGGGTTGACCCGCTCAACTTCCTTAACCATCTCCTCGAGCACCTGATTGAGCTCGTGATCGAGTACAACCTCGCTGAGGTTGATGAAGTGGATGGAGGTATCTATCTGGGTGGGGTCAAAAAACTGAAACTGCTGCTGATATCGCAGCATCTTGATAGCTGGTTCGCCGAGTACGGTGAAATAGAGGGCCGGACGTTCGGGGGTAGCGTTCGCGAACATGATTTGATGCGCCAGCGTGGTCTTGCCACCGCCGGGCGCACCCGCGATGATGTTGAAAGAGAACTCAGGTAGGCCACCACCCAAAATCTCATCCAGCCCAGGCACACCGGTTGGCAGTCTGCGAATGATTACTTTCTCTGTCCCACTCATGGTTTCTCCTCGATGCTCAAAGCCGTTTCTTCGATGGAGACATCCGGCCATTTATCGCGCAGCAGTCTCAAAGTTAAAGGTGTGCCAATGAAGGTCACCAGCAGTTCAAGCAACCGGGCCACGAGTAGTATTCCCGCAGCTTCTCGCTCATTGGCCTCATGGCTCCGGTCGATCTTGTCGAATCCGTCTAGCGAACCATCCGCAAGCACCTGGACGCTGGCAAGAGAAGGGATTTCCGCCCTGGCGAGAGTCAACGCCCTCAACAGGAGCGATCGAAAGCCTTGAAGGCCCGCCAGCCTCACCAGCCGTGTCCGCAATTCCGCGATCACCTGCAAGACCACATCGGTATTTTCGTCAGGCGAGCTGTCAGGTGAGGACTCGCGTACGAGGAGTCTCCGCGCCAGCTCTTGAATTTGGGGGGAAGCCTTGCTCATCCGCTGCGTTTCTTAAGCCAATGTAAGTTTCATCGGATATGTGAACTTGTCTCGCAGCAGTTTCCCTGGGCCAGCCGTCGGTACTCGAAACGCATTTTCGAGTGGCACACAAGTCCTGCGAGGAGAGTCGTACAAACTCTTCACACGTTGACAATGTTCCCTATGAATCCTCGAGGCGCGAAGGTCACATAGAAAAGGCAAGTAATAGGGTGGGGGTAATTGGGATTCTAACCGCCGCACAGGTGGTTCGCAACTGAACCAGCTATTTCAGCACACTGTAAGGAATGCTTTGCACAACAAGTCACTGGGCTGGCTGGCCCGGTTTCGGTGCTTCGTGCGATTTCGTTGGGTGGTTCCCTGGTTCCAATCAGTCTCCGTCTTCCAGAGGTCTCTCCCGAGGACAATGTTGATGCCTGATGTTAATACTTCGCCCTCGCGGACGTTTATGTCTTCGCAGCTGCATTTATTGGATCAGCTAGTACTGACTGGAAACATCTTTAAGGAGTTTATTAGGGATATGACTAGAAAACCTCGCACATATTTGAAGCCCAGGTTCTTACTCAGCGCGATTTCGTTCGTTTTTCTGCTCAGCGCAACCGCTGCGGCACAAAACGGTTTGCCGCCGGTGATTGACCGTGAATTATTGTTTGGCAACCCCGAAATCGCCGGGGCGCAGATTTCCCAGGACGGCAAGTTCATCGCCTTCCGCAAGCCCCACAACGGCACGATGAACATTTGGGTCAAACGCGCGGACGAACCGTTTGCCAAAGCACGGCTCCTGACCAATGAAACCAAACGCCCGATCAGAAGTTTCTTCTGGAGTCGTGACGGCAAGTTTATCTTGTTTGTTAACGATAAAGGGGGCAACGAGAATCTCAATCTTTACGCCGTCAGCCCTGACGAGCAACAGCTGAACGGGCCGGAAGTCCCGGTCGCGCGAAATCTAACCAATTCGGAAAAGGTCCGAACCGTCGGTTACAACGTGCCGCGCTCTGAACCCGACGCGGTCTACGTCGGCCTAAATGACCGTGACCCGGCCTGGCATGACCTGTATAAAGTCAAAATCTCGACCGGTGAGCGCACCCTGATTCGGCAGAACACTGAACGGCTGACGGGCTGGGTCTTCGACAATAAAGACCAGTTGCGTCTGGCCACGCGTTCGACCAAGGCTGGCGACAAGGAAGTCCTCAGAGTTGACGCCGACGGCAAGTTTACGAACGTCTATTCGTGCAACGTATTCGAGACTTGCAATCCGATTCACTTCAACAAAGACAATCGCCGCGTCTATATGATTACCAACAAGGGCGCAGGCGTGGACCTGGTGAGGCTGGTCCTGTTTGATCCCGAAACAGGCAAGGAGGAGCTCGTCGAATCCGATCCCGTCAGCCGGGTCGACCTCGAGGACGTAGCGTTCTCGGATGTAACCAACGAGATGATCTTCACGCTCTACATTGACGACCGCCAGCGGTTTTATTTCAAGGACAAGACCTTCGCCCAGGATTACAAGCTTTTGCAGAAGCAGTTGCCGAACCGGGAAATCAGCTTTGACTCGTCCACCGGAGACGAGATGACCTGGCTCATTTCGGCTTTCAGCGACACGGAGCCCGGTGAGAAGTATCTCTTTGACAGGAAGACGAAGAAGCTGGAGTTGCAGTACCGGGTCCGCGAAAAGCTGCCGCGCGAGGCTCTGGCCGAAATGAAACCCATCAGATACAAATCCTCCGACGGGCTGGAGATTCCTGCGTATTTGGCGCTGCCGAAAGGTCTGGCGCCGAAGAACCTACCGACCGTCATCCTTCCACACGGAGGGCCGTGGGGACGCGACCGTTGGGGTTACGACTCCATGTCGCAGTTCTTAACAAACCGCGGCTACGCTGTTCTCATGCCGAACTTTCGTGCCTCGACGGGCTACGGCAAGAAGTTTCAGGACGCCGGCAACGGGCAGTGGGGCGACAAGATGCAGGACGACCTCACCTGGGGTGCGAAGTATCTGATTAGTCAGGGCATCAGTGATCCCAAGCGCATCGGCATCATGGGTGGGTCTTACGGCGGCTACGCCACACTGGCGGGCGTCACCTCCACGCCGGACCTCTACGCGGCGGCGGTGGCGATTGTGGCCCCGTCCAACCTGATTACACTGCTCGATGCCATCCCAGCTTATTGGGAGGCCGAACGGATCAGGTTATACAAACGGATGGCTGATCCCTCCACTGCTGCAGGGAAAGCGCAGCTCATGCGGCAATCGCCTCTGACGCACGCCGATAAGATCAAGACGCCGCTGCTGGTCGTGCAGGGGGCGAATGATCCTCGGGTAAATAAACGCGAAGCCGACCAGATAGTGATCGCCTTGCGCGACAGGGGATTCCCGGTCGAGTACATGGTCGCGCCCGACGAGGGCCACGGCTTCGCGCGCCCAATCAACCGCATGGCGCTGCTGGTATTGACCGAGAAGTTTCTGGCTAAATACCTGGGCGGACGCTACCAGGAAGCTCACACACCGGAAGTAGCCAAACGTTTGCAGGAGATAACGGTTGACCCGAA
>DATKIS010000497.1:0-3911 GCA_035543975.1 Pyrinomonadaceae bacterium | reverse complement strand
CTGGTATTGCAGTAGTTCACCAAGCGGTTTTGCCTCGGCGCTCAATGTGTCGGGTTGCTTGTCACTCATAAGATTTGGCCGGTAGCCGGCAGGCACGGAGTCTTTGTTTCGGCTCGGGTTCGTGCGATTTCGTGGATCGTTCTTAATTGACTTCTGCCGGCGCCGGTGTCCCCGGGATATTTGCTGCTCTGTTCCCCGCACCTTGCCACATCAAATCTATGGCAAAGTAAACGAACGCGATCGCTCCCAGGGCAAACACCGAGTCGCCAATCATTCGTAGCCAACGCAGAGTCTGCATCAGGTCGGTCTGCATGAATTCAGAACTGCGGGCCGACCAGTAGCCGACTGAAACGGACTGATAGGTTTGCATCAAACCAACCGGCAGCAAACTCAGGACAATTTCCAACATCAAGCCGATATTGATAGCCCAGAAGGCAAACCATATCGGTCGCTCCTTCCACTGCAGCTCCGGCTTCATCGCCCGCAGGCAAAACAGCATCAGTCCAAGCCCGAGCGTCCCGTAAACACCGTAAAGCGCACCGTGTGCGTGCACCGCCGTGGTGTTCAAACCCTGCATGTAGTAAAGCGCGATCGGCGGATTGATCATGAACCCGAAAATTCCGGCGCCGACCAAATTCCAGAACGCAACGGCGACAAAGAAGTAGACCACCCACTTGTATTGACTCAGCCACGGCCTCGCCTTGGAACGGCGAATATTTGCCACCGCTTCGTGTCCCACCAAAAGCAGTGGAACGATCTCGAGGGCACTGAACACCGAGCCGAAAGCAATCGCCACCGTGGGTGTGCCGGAAAAATAAAGGTGATGAAGCGTGCCGATGATGCCGCCGCTCAAATAGATGGCGCCCGAAAGCAAGGCTGCCTGGGCGGCGCTTTCCGGCCGAATGACGCGCAGCTTGGCAAACAGGAAGGCAATAACCACCGTCGCAAACACCTCGAAGTAGCCTTCCACCCAAAGATGCACTACCCACCAGCGCCAATATTCAACGACGGAAAGATGCGATCGCATTCCCCAAAAGAGTCCGGGACTGTAGAACAACGCAATTCCGGCCGTGGACAGGAAGTAGAGGGTGATCAACGATCTCGGCGTGCCCTTTTTCTTTAACGCGGGAATCGCCGCCCGCGCAATCAGGAAAAGCCACAACAGCAAACCAACAAAAAGAGCTGCTTGCCAAACCCTTCCCAAATCCACGTATTCGTATCCCTGGTGGCCAAACCAAAACCACAAACTGCCAGGCAGCTTGTGCATTACTGACAACCACTGGCCAGCCATCGACCCCAAAACCACGATCAGCAGAGCGCCGAACAGTGCATCCACGCCGAGCTTTTGATGCTTCGGTTCGTAACCACAGATAAACGGAGCGATGAAGAGTCCAGCAGCCAACCAGGCAGTCGCGATCCAGAAGATGCCAAGTTGGGTATGCCAGGTGCGCGTCACCACGTAGGGCAGATAATCGGCGAGCGGAATTCCGAAGAAGCCTCCGCCTTCGACCCCGTAATGCGCCGTCAACATTCCCATTACGATTTGCAAGAGGAACAAGAGCGTGACCACGAAGAAGTATTTGACGGTGGCTTTCTGCGAAGGTGAAATCTGGGCGCCGATCAGCGGGTCGGCATCGGGAACGTCCTCTGAAACCATTTCCGTCTCGCGTGAGGCGTAATACCAAACCAGCCAGCCGATACCGGCCAACAGCATAATGACGCTCACGCCGGTCCAGACAATGGCACTGCTGGTCGGCACGTTGCCAACCAGCGGCTCTGACGGGAAATTACTGGTGTAGGAGATGGTGTCATTTGGACGATTCGTCGCCGAGGCCCACGAAGTCCAAAAGAAAAACGAAGTCAGCTGACGAAGTTTTGCGGGATCGGCTTGCGCGTTCCGATGAACGGCGTAATCGGTTTTGCCGTTGGCGAAGATATCAGTGTAGTGCTTGAGATTATCCTCAAAGGCCCGGGCGCGAACCGGTTCGATTGTGAGCCGGCCGCTGGCTGCATCGTAGTTATTCTTCCGAACGGTATCTTGCAGGCGCTGGCGCAGGACCGCTTTTTGTTCAGAAGTCAGATTGTCATAGGTGTTTGAATAGTCGTTCTTTGACCATTCATCCAGCAGGAAGAGTGCTTCGCGATGTAGGTAATCCGCTGACCAGTCTGGCGCCACGTAAGACCCATGCCCCCAAATGGAGCCGCTCTCCATGCCGCCCATTGCCTGCCAGACGTTTTGGCCGTTGGAGATTTCCTCGGCGGGAATCAGGACCTGGCCGTCCGTGGTGACCACTTCGCGAGGAATCGGCGGCGCCTGTCGAAAGATCTCAGTGCCGACCCAGCCTAAGATGGCAAACGAAAAGACAAAGATCGCGATAAAGATCAGCCAGAGTTTCTTCATAATGGTTGGGACTTAGGATAGTCGCCGATAAAATAACACTGAACGCAAAGACTGTCAGTGCGATAACACACAGATGAAGATAGTCGGGGCGGCCACGGAGGGGCCGCCCCTACAATCTTGCCACGACAGCGTCAGCTTCCGAGCAACTGGGCAATTGTCGGCCACATCTTTTCGGCCCACAGCTCATACCCCTGGTCCGAAGGATGAAAACCGTCGTCGGAGAAATACTCGGGATGTGAGGGAAGTTCCTGG
The DNA here is from genome assembly GCA_035543975.1 of Pyrinomonadaceae bacterium. Classification (GTDB taxonomy): domain Bacteria; phylum Acidobacteriota; class Blastocatellia; order Pyrinomonadales; family Pyrinomonadaceae; genus PSRF01. The sequence continues at coordinate 1,258 of DATKIS010000497.1, read as the reverse complement.
TGGGTGATGGAGTAGACGTCAAACACAATTACCCCATGACGGGAGGCTATCGCCGTCAGAGCGTCGTTGAATTCCACGATACGCTGGTGGTATTCACGGCGCATCGCGGCGGGAATCCGTGGCGCGCTGGAGATATCGGGAATGTTGGTCACGACAATCGTCGCTCGCGTGTTGCTTCGGAGCCGCGCCAGAATCTTTTCGTAGTTCTGCGAAAACTGTTCCAGTCTAACGCCATGACCGACGTCGTTGATGCCGATGCCGAGCGTTACTAACTGAGGATCGTGACGCACCCCGAAGTCCAACTGCCCTCGCAACACATCAGACGCGGTCGCCCCGCTCACGCAAAGATTGACTAATTTTGAACCAGGCCGCTGCGTAAGCAGGCGCTTGAACAGGCGAGCGACATATCCGCCGCCCGCTTCACTGGCGCCGACGCCGGAGCCGGTAGAGTCGCCCAGAGCCAGATAGGTAATTGATCCAGGGGGCAAGGGTGAAGTGGATGGCACAGCGATGTCTCCACGCGTGGTTGGACCCGAAGGACGATTACAACCAGTGCACAGCATGAGCGGGACCGCCAGGACAATCACAGTCTTGCATAAGACGAGACGCATCATGACAAGAGCGGGTCAAGCCCCCGCTCTGAACGGTTAAAGCTCACTGAAGCGCTACCGCCGCCGGTTCTGACATTATCGCCGCCAGGCGATCCAGCCGGATGTTACCGCCGGTTAGTATGCCAACGACTTTTTTACCTTGAAGTTGATCGCGCAGCTTGATCGCCGCCGCGAGAGATGCCGCGCCGGCCCCTTCCGCAACTTGCTTTCCATGCTGTGCGAGGAGACGAATCGCGTCGTTGATCTCCTGGTCGCTCACCAGTACGAAATCGTCGAGCAGGTCCCACAGAATCCGGTTGGTCAATTCGAAGGGCACCCGCGTGGCCAGGCCTTCGTGCTCAGTCGTCATCGTGGGATAGGGCGCGAGGTTTCGATTCTTCCAGGCGTGCCACATGGCCGGGGCTTGTTCCGACTGGACCGCGATCACGCGCACGCGAGGGTTTAGATGTTTGGCCACGATGCAGTTTCCGGACGCGCAACTGCCGCCGCCCGCGGGGGCGATGATCACATCCACTTCCGCCAGGTCGTCAAAGATCTCCAGACCAATCGTCCCCACCCCGGCGATGAGTGCCGGCTCGTTAGCTGAATGGACATATCGATGGCCCTCTGCGCGGGCAATGCGTTCAGCTTCCAGCCTGGCTTCATCG
>DATKIS010000496.1:0-2122 GCA_035543975.1 Pyrinomonadaceae bacterium | reverse complement strand
GTGCCTGGCTGTCATCCAGTCCGCTGGCGCGTTTGGTCTGTCTCGCTTACTGGGGAGGTCGGCGCAGGCCAAGCCCAACCTGGCCGTGGCGGAAAAGGTCGTTGAACTTACCCCTGCTGATGCCCAGGCCCACTTCGTCCGGGCCGGGGTCTTAAGTACCTTAAATCGTATCCCTGAATCAGCTACCGAGTTGGAACACGCAGTCGGACTGAGACCGACAGATTATTCTCTGTGGTCACAACTGGGACTCCTGCGAGATCAACTAGGTGACACCCGCGGGGCTCTGGCCGCATTTGACGAGGCGGTCAAGCGCGCGCCGTATTACGCTCGGCCATACTGGCAACGCGGCAACGTCCTGCTGAGGGCGGGCCAATACGAAGAGGCCTTCAAAGATCTAGGCCAGGCGGCGCAGAGTGACCCTGAACTCATGCCCAAACTGATCAATCTCGCCTGGGCTCTGTCAAAAGGGAACGCGAACCTGACCGAACAGTGGGCTCAGATAAAAACTAATTCCGCTCGGATTACCTTCGTGACGTTTCTGGCTAATCAGGGAAGAAACAGTGAAGCAATCGCACACTTTAGGGCGGTGGAGGCTTTCCCAGAAGATTTGCGACGCCAGCTGGTAGAGCAACTCATCGCAAAGAGTGGCTTTGCGGAAGCGTTCGAAGTATGGCGATCAACTCAGGATCCCAACCCCTCGGCCACGGACGCCGTCACGCTCTTGTATGATGGTGAGTTTGAAGCAGCCCTGAAATTTGACCAAGGTGGTTTCGGCTGGCGGGTACCGCGAAACTCCCAAGGGATCACGTTCTCGTTGGATGCCAGTCAACCAAACATTGGTAGAAAGAACCTTAGAATTGATTTTGGCGGACCTTCCAACCCCGGGCAGGATCTCGTTTCGCAGTTGCTATTGGTAAAGCCATCCGAAAAATATCAGGTCAACTTTGCCTCTCGATCTCAGGATGTGGTCACTGGCGGACGCCCGCTTATGGTGGTAACCGACGCGCAGGGCGACCGAAAACGACTGGGGCAGTCAATCCCACTCGGAGACACGGGAACCTCCGGCTGGAAAGTTGTTAGTTTTGAGTTTTCCACTGGGCCGGATACTAAGGCAGTGGTCCTGAGCCTGCAGCGAGAGAGTTGTTCCAGGTCTCCCTGTCCCATTTTTGGCTCGCTCTTTCTCGATAGTGTCTCAGTCGTGCAAGTGAACTGATCGTTACCGGCTGCTTTTGAAGAGTCTGCGTGTTAGGTTCCCGAACAACATGAAGGTGTCAGAGACAAAGCTACCGAAGCTCAAGTTTACTTCCACTTGAATGCAGAAGGTGGACCGCCTTGGATGGGCGGTGGGCTTCGCTCTAAAGTCGTACGGCATGAGGATCGGCATCCGATCAAATGACCGGGCTGCGCTCGGCCGTGTCTGCCAAACTGTGCCGGGAGAATGGGAGCCGGCCGACTTGTCGATCGTCGACCGCGTTTATTCGATCCTGATTGGCGGCAACGGACTGAAGCCGAATCTGCGCCGCTTCAATCTGCTGTATGGGGACCACGTGCGGCTTGAGCGCTCGTTGGACCTCGACAGTGTGTTTGACGCTTTCGAGTCAGACCTCAGAATCTTCGTCGCGGAGTTTGCCAGGCATCGGACTTTCGTCCATGCAGGTGTAGTTGGTTGGCAGGGAAGAGCCATCGTTATCCCCGGCCGTAGTTACAGCGGTAAGTCAACGCTGGTGGCTGAGCTGGTGCGAGCAGGCGCCACTTACTACTCCGACGAGTACGCGGTGTTTGATGGGCGAGGCCGCGTGCATCCATACTCAAAGCCCATCGAACTCCGGGCGGAAGGCGAGTACAAGCAATCGAAAATCCAGGTCTCGGATCTCGGCGGCCAAGCGGGAACCAAGCCGCTGCCCGTGGGCCTGGTACTGATGACGCATTACAAAGACGGGGCGCGATGGCGGCCACGCAAGCTTACGGCAGGCAAGGCGGTGTTGGAGATGCTCTTCAACACGGTTTCGGCGCGACGTAATCCGGAACGGGCGCTGGCCACTCTGGAACGCGTGACTGCGGCGGCCGATGTTTGGAAGGGCGTCAGAGGGCAGGCGACTGAGGTGGTACCCGCGCTGCTGAA
>DATKIS010000495.1:0-9181 GCA_035543975.1 Pyrinomonadaceae bacterium | reverse complement strand
GAAGACCGCGCAGCCGCCGGATCATATTTCGCCAATCCACCGGACGTTGCAATCCAATACTCACCGCTGGACGTTTCTACAATGTCGGTGACGATTCGGTGAGGCAGTCCGTCCGCCGGACTGTAGTTGGTAAATTTATAGCCGTCGAAGCGCGAGAGTCCTTCGCTGGTACAAAACCAGAGGAACCCGTGCGAGTCCTGAAAGATGCGAAACACCTCGTCGCCCGCCAGTCCGTCGGCGGTGGTATACGTCTTTACGGGCAACTGTTCGGAGTGAACATTCGGAGTGAAGGCAAGAAAAGTCAGCCAGCAGAGTAGGAGCCAGGGGATGAGTTTTGGTCTCATGAAAACTGAGCTAGCAGAATATGCCGGAGAAAGTGAGGCGGCAAGGCTAACTCAGCAGTGGGTCCGCAGGTAGCGCGAGGCAGGCGCACAGTTGCCGATCATTACAGGCGGATAGAGTACAACCTTCAGGTTGCCGCGTGGGCCGCCACTTCGCCAGGTTTTTCGGACATCCGCAGTCCTAAAAAAATTGGCTGACTAGTAGCCCTGAAGCAACCTGAAGGTTGTACTCTATACGCCTGTGTTCCAGTAACTAGCTTATCGGTTTCTTTACCTCACGGTTGGCCGAAGCGGCTGCGATACTCGGGCGACAGGATGAAGGCTCGCACCAACTCCGCCTGGAATGGATCGCCGTTGTAGAAGTTCAACTTCCCAAGCCAGAAGACGAAGCCGGCCTGATCCGGGTTACGCCTCAAGTAGCCAACGTATTCCATGTAGACAAACACGCGCCGGAACTCCTGATCGTAGAAGGCATGTCCGTAGGTAGTCGTAAACTGCACATTGCCTTCATTGATTACCACCGTGCTGTCTACTACCTTGCGCAGCACACTCGCTCGCGTTTCAGTCGCGTTCGTCAACCCATCAACCAGAGCCTGTTTCTCGGCGGGTGTCGCCGCGATGCCGGTAGTGTTGAAGAGTTCCTGCACGTAGAGCGTGTTGTTTAGCCCGCCATACTTCGCGACAAACTCCGGTCGCAGCACAAAGTCGGCAGCCAGCCGGTTCCGATTGGCTTCCACCACTGCGCCTGAGATCTGGTTGCTGACCACAATGCCTTCCGACACCTGGCTGACATCGCGCATGAACTCCAGCGAGGTGGGGAAGCGGCCAGGTGAGCCACCATCGTAATTGGGTACACCGGTGAGGCTGCCCTTGTAGAGGCGATAGACGAACCCGCCGGTCATCTGAAACTCCGGTGATGAGAAGAAGGCGACTGCCGTCGACTCTCTTTGCTTGTCGATACACTGGACCGCTGTCTGACCAGGAGGTCGCCGAGCCGGGTCGTTACACTTCTCGATGTTGTCGGTCCAGAAGGCCAGGCCCGGCGCATCGGGTTCGCGGTTAAGGAAGTCGTGATACTGCGACCGAACAAACTCGCTCGAGATATCAACGTAGTTGGTGGCCGGCTCGGTCGCATCGTCGGTGATGGTGAGCGTGGCTGTCTGTGGGACGCCAAATACCGCGCCTCCAGTTGGGTTGGAAAGTGTCAGTGCCAGCGTCTCGGGGCCTTCCACGTAGTTGTCCTGGCTAATCAGTACGTTGAAGGTTTTGGAGGTTTCGCCGGCGGCAAAGCGCAGCGTGCCGACTGCGGTGGTGAAGTCGCAACGGGATGATGCGAACCCCGCGCCCGGCGAGGTGCAGGGCAGGAAGTCAGCCGGGTTGCTGTGATCGCTGCTGGTGTAATCCACGTTCACGGCCTGCGAAGTGTCGCCCGAGCGCTCTACCGTGATCGTTCGCGAACCTGCGCCCTCAGCCACACTGTAGTTGTCGGAGCTGAACCGCAGCACACCACCCAACGGGTTAATTGTGATCGTGGCTGCCGCAATTCCACCACCCACTCCGGCATCCGAAGGGCTGGTCGAGGCCTGCACGAAGAAGGTGCCGTTGGTCGTGCCGGGAGTGAACTTCAATCCCGCATTGCCTTCGGCAAAGGTAATGAAGTCGCCGTTGTTGATAGGCGTAGTGCCATTGTTTTTGAACAGCGAGCCACCGGTGATGCCGGTGATCTTGAAGTGGCTGACTTCCGAACCGTCCACCGGGTTACGCGAGATGACCAGCCCGGAAGTGGTTTGGGTATTCGCGTTGGTCGTGGCGTCGGTGACCGAAGGTGTGTCGGCTACCGGATTTACGGTCAGAACGAAAGTATCCGTCAGGCTCTGATTGTCAGGGCCATTGACCGTAACGGTGATGGTTGAGGCGCCAAACTGATTCGCGGCCGGATTGATGGTCAGGGTACGCGTTGAGCCGGACCCGGTCACGGCAATATTTGCCGCATTGTTTGGCACCAATGCAGTGTTACTCGAAGTGGCCGTGACGTTTGTGATCGTAGCAGCTCCCCCCACGTTGAAAGAGAACTGAAGCTGGGTGTCTTCGTTGGTCGCCTTGTCGGTAATGTCTTGCACCGAGACCTGAGCCTCAAAGGCACCGATGTCTACCGTTGCCGTCCCATCCCCATTGCCATCAACCAGGCGAGCGAAACCGGCGCCACGCTGATCGTTAAACGGTGGGCCATTGAACGGCGGGTTGGTCACGAATGAATTGTCGCCCTTATCCAAAGCCGGGCTCCCTGTTAACAAAGCGTGTATTTGGGTTGCACCGCCATTATTCTGCAAAGGACCAAGCAGCGGATTAATCGGCGTGGCTGAGGTGCCTACCAAATCGCCATTAGCGTTGTTGGTTCCGGGTGTGAAGCCCGTACTGTTGTTGTTGTTGCCAATGAGGTTGTGTCCTTGCGAGACAAATATTCCAACCACATCGAAAGCACTACCACCGATGAAGTTCCTGGCAACAATCGTGTTCTTGAGATTCGCAGTACCGATGCTGCCGTTTATGATCCCAACCCCGCCGCTGCTTGATTGATTATTTGTTATGGTGCAGTTCGTCAGAGTCAGCAGGCCACGATTATTAGAGATGCCGCCGGGGTTGTTACCGCTAACAGTGCAATTGGTCAATGAAACCGACCCGGCGTCATTGAAAACGCCGGCACCGCTGAACCCGCGATTGTTGCTGATGGCGCTGTCGATCACAGTAACCACACCACTGATATTGGTGATCCCTGCTCCAGGGCGGTTGTTGCTTGCGTTATTGTTGATGGTGCTGTTGGTAATGAAGACAGGCCCATTGACGTTGTAAAGGCCGCCACCGAATCCCCCCGGAAAATTACTCGGGCCAGTTTGATTACTATCGAGGGTGACGTTGCTCAAGGTCACTGCGCCGGAGTTGAAAATCCCGCCACCGTTTCCGCTGTTCGCGCCGTTTGCTGAACCGCTCGTATTGCCAAGGATGCCGACGTTGGTCAAGGAAAGGCTGCCCGCATTCAGGATGCCGCCTCCGTCTGTTCCTTTGATACCAGCCGCCACATCCGGTGCATGACCATTGGCAACCGTCAGATTGGAAACTGTTACGCTCGTGGCCGGGTTGATTGTGAATATGCGGAAATTAGGTATACCGGCTGAAGTGCTTCGCTGGACCATCAACAAATTTACCGGGCCGTTGATGGCCAGATTGTTGGTAATAACCTCCAGCGAGTGATTGAGCGTGATCGTACTGTTTGGCTGGAGCGAGAAATCGATAATGTCATCGCTGGGTCGGTTATTAGCTTCATGGATCGCCGCGCGTAATGTGCATTGACTACCGGGCGTAGCTGCGTCTGCATCGCACGTTCCGTCAAGCTTCAGGTCCGGCGCATCGCCAATGCTGTTGACTGTCAGGGCAATGGCCGTTGCCGCAGTTACGGTATCGTTGTCGATGACCGGAGTGACAAGGTTCTCACCCTGCAGGTCGCTGATCACGGCGCCGGCGGGAATTCGAAGGATGATCGTACCGTCCGACGTTGGAGTCACTTGCACGAAGAAAACTCCGGGAGAGATTTCCGCGATCGCGCCGAACGTGATTGAAGCGGTACCCGCATTGTCGAAGTCGGCGGCTGACACTGTCGCGACTTCGATGTCTTCACTAAATCTAATTGTGTAGGAGATCGTTGTGTTGACGGTCACACCGTTGTCCGCTTCGTCGTCATTAATGGAGATGACGGTGGGGGCGCCGGTGGCCGGATTGCTGACGTTGAACTCATCTGAGCCGATGTCGGGGGCCGTTGCGCTGCGCGGGTCGTTATCGTAATCGATGGCGATTCCAGCGACCGGTGTCCCGTTGTTTGAGACGAGCGCATTGCCACTGGGAACGATGTGCAAGTCTCCCTCCGTCGGATTGACGAACATCGTGGTAGTGAAATCGCCGCCAGGATTTCCCGCCTGCGAGTGCGCATCACCGCCCGTGTTGGTTTTCCAAGTCGCAAATGAGACTGGCGTTCCCAAGGAGCTGGTGCCGAAGTCCATAAAGTTGGCGAGGGGCGTACCCGTTCCGGCGAAGAGATTGTAATCGGATGAGAACGAACCAGCCGTGGTCTGATTGCCTGCGGCAAAGTGGCTGCGGGAGCCGCCGATGCGGTTGTTGAAACAGATATTGTTGCGCGATGTGTGAACGGAACTTGACCCGTTGGTTCGCAGACACGCCCAGGTCGAGTGATTTCCCGAAGCGATGCCCCCGACCAGCACAGAATTAAAATAAGCGTTAAAGGTGCCGCCACCCTGATCGGATATCCCGATGATAATCTGCTCGTTGGTGACCGAGGGTATTAGAGTGATCTGATTGTTGGCGACGGTTAGCGCACCCGAGCCGGGCAAAAAGGAAGAAATAGCGATGACCTGCCCGGGTATATCCTCCGCTTCATATGGAGAACTCTGCAACGCGTAGATACGGTTTTGAGAAACGAGGGTACTGCCTCCGTCCTGAGTAACCTCAATGCCGCGCACGAGCGAACTGCTGCTATTAAAATCGCGAATGGTGTTTTGCGAGATTAGATTTGTTCCACCGCTGGTGAGGTTTATCCCAAAAAGCACGGTCGTTCTCGGCGATGTCTGGTAAATCGTGTTGCCGGAAATCGTCCAGGATTCGTTGCCCGAATTGTTCGGGGAAATGAGGACGCCTCTGCTCTCGAAGTTGATCAGCTCGTTTTGGGAGATGGTGTTGCCTGAATTGGTAATGGCTGCCGAACTACCCGAAGAGGTAATTAAGTTGGCAGGCACACCCGGCGCATCGCTTCGATCGCGAATTTGACTGTCGGTAACAAGGTTGTTGTCGTTGCCAGAGGTCAGGCCCTGGCTGAAGAAGACCACGCCGTTACCAAGATCACTGCTTGCGCCTTCGATAATCGAACTTCGGATGGTGTTGTTGGAGGCGTCGTTCAGCAACGTGATAGTAGGATTACTGACATTGGTGTTACGGAAAGTCAAAAATCGACCCGCGTTGTTGAAGCGTCCATCAATGATGACGCGGTCTGCTCCGTTCAAGCGAATCATACCGTTTGGTACGTTACCGGAAATCACCTTCGGGCTGCCATCTGCGGGCTGAATCGTGACCGTGAACGCAGGTGAGGGAACGTCGTTCGACGCTATCTCGTTCAGTCCGTTCGTTCCGTCCTCGGTTAAATCGCCACTGATTTTGAGAACGAGGTTGCCGGCAAGAAGAGAGTTGTTGATGGCGGCAAATACGCCACCCGCGCCAGTTAGACTGGAGAAATCGCAGCCCGATGCGCAGATGGTCTTGTTGCCGCTGATTGTGTTCGCAACGATGCTGTAGCTGTTGATCGTGGTGGGTTTCGCGATTACGTGCTGTATGGGAGGATCGCCGGCAGACTTCGCGCCGGCGGGATTCGAGCTGAAATTGTTCGCGTCGTCCTGCGCCACCACGAAATATTCAATCGTATCGCCAGCTGCCACGCCGCCGCCGTTAATAATGGAATAATCAACCGTAAAGGTATACGGGCTGGAGGCATTGCTGGCCGCCACAAACTTCCAACCGTTGTCAGCCGCGGTATTGCCACCAAAGACATCGGCCTCGGTGGATTTCTTGAAATAGAAACGCGGGAGATTTGCCCCACTTGCAACGCCCACTTCATCCGTAATAGTGGCGAAGGCGGAGAGGGTGCGATTGGCGATCGATCCGTTCGACAGGAGACTGTAGGTGATGACAGGTGCAAGGCCGAAAGTGAAGTTTCCGGCATCCGCTCCAATATCAGTCGGCGTTAACCCGCTGCGAGTTTCACCGTCAAAATCGTTGGTAACCGAAGGAATCAATACTCCTTTGCCCTCGGCGGGATTCCTGGCTTGCAGGTGTAAATCAGGGGTGCCGCCCGTCGGGTTGATGAACAACGGATCAACGAATAGGCTCGCCGCGTCTTGTCCAGACGCGAACCGCCAAGCTTGAATCGTCGCTTGCTCTTGGCCGTTGTATAGCCCGAGGAAAACGCCTGAGCCGCTACTGTAGAAGATGTTGTTGTCGCTGGATATCCCGGTGGTCGGCGGAATAAACGTCACATCTCCGTAGACGACGGCGTACTGCGGACCAGTGCCGCCATTGTTATTGCGAACGTTGACGAAAATATTGTTCTTTATGGTCCGGGCATTATTCGTGTTAATGGTCACGAAAGGAGCGGAGCCTGCTATGCCTGAGGTGTGCGTACCGCCGATGTAAACCGAGTTGTGGAAGAAGTTCCGGTTCTCCGAAGCACCTGTATCAAGCATCCCGAATACCCGTGAAGCACCGGCTGTCGGTGTTCCGCTAGCATCAAGGCCAAGCCGGACCATGTTGTTTTGAGCGGTGAACGTCCCGTTTGTAAATTGAATTCCACGCAGCCCGGATGACGAGCTGGTCGATCTAAGAAAAAGTCCATAAACGAGATTCCGCTCAATTACGTTCACACCGCTTGACGCGCTTCCAGTGTAGGAAATTCCGGTCACCAAAACGGCCGAGACTGTCGCCGAATTGGAGAGTGAATGGACGACGTTTTGTGAAATCGTTTGTCCAGCGGTGGTCGAGGTCTGGGTAATGCCAAAGACCGAATGGTTTGTGCTGTTTTGGTTCCGGCTGGTAGTGGAAAGATTGCGGACGGTGTTGCCTATGATGGTGTTTGATCCAGCGGAGGTGACAATCCCGCGAATCTGTCCCGCGGCGGCTGTATTGTCATAGTTATTATTCAGATTCGCGATCGTGTTACCGGTGATGGTTGCGCCGCCCGAACTCGAGCTCAGGATCCCGGTCACTTGCTGCGCGATAGGCGAAGTGGACGAAGTGGCGGCGTTGAGACTGTTGGCCGTGGTCGCGCTTCCGATTATGTTGTTGGAAATCTCGTTTGTTCCCGCCGTGACCTGGATGCCAACCAGCGAAGCGGAAATCGCGGCGGTCGTGCCGTTTGTGGTAATCGAACCAATGGTGTTGTTTGAGATGAAGTGGGAGCCAGGACCGCCCGCCGCGATGCCGAAGTTCGTGCCGCCACTGGTCGAGTTTGTGACGGACACGGATCCCGTACCAGTTACGCTGCCAATCGTGTTGCCGGTGCCTGTGCCGATGTTTACCGATCCGGCCTCAATATTAATGCCGGTCCATCCCCCGGGTGGAACGGCGGAGTTACTGGCCGTGGTCCAAAGGAAGTTCTTAATTGTGTTGCCCTGCACACTAGTTGGCGTGGACGTACCGACATTCAGATGAATACCAACGAAACGATTCGTTTCAGTAGTGCCCGTCGTAGTCCAGGCGGCGCCGGCTGCATTTGGCGCGCTCCCCCCGATGAAGTTATTCGCGACCAGGAAGTTGTTGCCCGATGAGGTCTCAATGAGAATGCCAAAGACCGAACCAGTCGAGGCGGCACGAGGGGAGGTCTGATAGAAGCTGTTGCCCGTGATGTTCCAGTCAGTGCTTCCGCCGAACAGCCGCACACCCGCAAGGGAGAAATTGAAAATATTGGAATTGGCGACGGTGTTGCCGCTGTTGTTCTGCGCCGTTGTTCCAGTCGAGCCAAAAGAATAGATTGCGTGCGTCGGCGTAGTGGTCCCGTCCCCAACGTCGCAGTTATCGATTGTGTTGTTGTCGTTGCCGTTTAGCCCGGTAGTTGTGCTGAACCAAATCACGCCGCTATTTGCGCTCGTAGTTACGCCCTTAAGAACTGCGTATCTGACCGTGTTATTACTCGCTTCGTTAATGAAGCGGAGTGCGGTGCCCGCAGTCGCCGTGTTCTCGAGCGTGAGGCCCTTGGTGGTTCCCAAACCTCCTGCTCTACCGTCAATGGTCAGGAAGTTGGCGTTGTTTAGATCTACCGTGGCAGTAGTGTTTGCACTCGTAATGATGAGGTTTGTCGTTCCGCTTGCGGGTCGCACGGTGACAGTGTTAACCGCGCTCGCGCCCGTCAAGTTTGAGAAGGTAATAGGAAATGTTTCGGCGGCGCTGACGTAAGTGGAGGCGAGTTCGAGCACGAGCGCCCCGCCGAGTCCCTGCGCCTGGATGTCAGCTATGGCTGACGTAATTGTTTGATAGTCGCAGATGCTGGGACAGACGCTCTTCGTGCCGCTGATGGGCGCGGGGACTAACGCCGCCGAGGGCTCAGCGAGTCTGGAATCAAGTTTCTCCATGGCAGTTTGGTTTAGGGGAACCCTTGACGTAGTCGCGAGGAGATTGGCTGCACTCACGAAAGCAATAGCGCTGATCAACGCCATCAAGGCCAGGATGGCGGTGAGGAACACTCGTGAATATGTGGGTTGATCGGTCAATGGTTTATGGACTCCTGTACTTCACGCCTGAAATTCAGCGCGCGGAGGGTTGTTAATCATGGGAACTGGTCAGATCGCGGCGGGGGAAGGCGTAATGATCTTAGGGGAATTCCTGAGGAGAAAATAAGGGGACGAAAGGAGAAGCATACGCTGTCATCAAGTTGCTGACAACGTCAGGTGATTAACGGGAAGATTCAGGCTGGTAAGTGGAGGGATGGAAATGCGAGGGCCCTGCCGGACGCAACTCTTTGGAGTGCGCTGACTTGGCAGCGCTTTAGTCGGCTGTGACCTGTCGCAGCCTTCGGTTGACTGAAGTGGAATTCCGTAGAAATTAAGCAGCACGTAATCAGACGGCTGCGACAGGTCGCCGAAGACCAAAGCGTAACAGGTTACCGCAGTCCAAAGTGAGGCACTCCAAAGTGAGCAGCTCACTCCAACTCACGGTTGGCCGAAGCGGTTGCGATACTCGGGCGAGAGGATGAAAGCCCTCACCATCTCAGCCTGGAACGGGTCACCGTTGTA
>DATKIS010000494.1:0-6812 GCA_035543975.1 Pyrinomonadaceae bacterium | reverse complement strand
CGTCACGTCAAGACACTGCAAACAGGGCCCCCGGTGATATTGCTGGCTGAGCGTGGCTCAGTCGAGATGGCCATCAGAGCCATTCAGGAAGAGGGCGCGTTCTATTATTTCGAGAAGCCGGTTGACGCCAATAAGCTGCGGCTGGTGCTCGACCGGGCCGTTGAACTGACGGAAGCCAAACGCGAGAACGCGCTGCTGCGGCGACAACTCCAGGAACGTGGCACCTTCGGTGAACTGGTCGGCAACTCGCCGGCAATGCGTGAGATCTATTCCCTGGTTGAACAAGTTTCGCCTTCCTCGGCATCTGTCTTGATCACCGGAGAATCAGGGACGGGCAAGGAACTCATCGCGCGCACGATTCATCAATTAAGCCCGAGACGCGACAAGCCTTTCGTGGGGATTAACTGTTCGGCGATTCCCGAAACCCTGATGGAGTCGGAACTCTTTGGACACGAAAAGGGCGCCTTCACTGGTGCAGCCTCGAGCCGGACCGGCTGTTTCGAGTTAGCAGAAGGCGGAACTCTCTTGCTCGACGAAATTGCCGAAATGCCGCCACTCTTACAGGCGAAACTGTTGCGCGTTATCGAGGAGCGATCGCTACGACGGTTGGGGAGTAACAGAGAAATCAATATCGACGTGCGACTGCTGGCAGCAACTAACAAGGATCCTGATGAAGCGGTCGCCAAAGGCACACTGCGCGAAGACCTGCTCTACCGGCTCAACGTGTTTCGCATTCAACTGCCTTCGTTGAAAGATCGAAAGGAAGACCTGCCTCTCCTGGCCCAATACCTGGTCACCAAACTCGCGGAGAAACACTCGCGTCCGGCGCGCTTTCTAAGTTCCGCTGCGATTAGCGTCCTGCAGTTTCATGCCTGGCCGGGAAATGTTCGGGAACTCAGAAACGTTATCGAGCGCGCCGTGGTTATCTGTTCGGGAGAACAAATCGAGCGTCACCACTTCGCACCATATCCCATCGACCAGCGCGAACGGCTGAGAAAAGAGGACACGATTACGCTGCCGGTGGGAACGCCGATCGAAGAAGTTGAGCGGCTAATGATTATCCGTACATTGCAAAAAACGAAGAACAATAAGACGCGTGCGGCTGAGCTCCTGGGAATCAGCCTGAAGACGCTCCACAACAAACTCAACCTCTATCGCGACCGGGGCCAATTCGAAAAGGAAGCAGAGTAAAACTGTACGTCTCAGCATGGAGATAATCTACCCGCCCTATGATTTGAAGCGTATGATTGAGCGCGGGATTACTATTGCTGCCGTGCGCGAGGTATTGGAGAATTTTCCTATGTATTCATCAGCCTTGCACCCGGCCCGGTCAGATATTATTCATCCTACTCGATGTCAGTACTGCTTTTCTTCATTGATGGCTTGGGAATTGGCGGGCGAGGGCCATTCAATCCGCTCGATGGTCTCGCGGACGCGGAGCCTTTAGCGGTATTTCGCGACGAAGGACGGACTGCAATCCACGGCGGGATAGTGGTTCCAACAGATGCCAGCCTCGGTGTCGAGGGTCGTCCGCAGAGCGCGTCCGGACAAACCACAATACTCACCGGCGTCAACGTACCCGCCCAGCTGGGTTATCACAAACAGGGCTTTCCCAACAAAGAGATGTTAGAGATCATTCGCGAGCACTCGCTCTTTCTGCAGTTGACGCGCGCCGGCGTTTCTCCCATTACCTTCGCCAACACCTATAGCGACCGTTTCTTCGAAGAGAAACCGCGCTGGGTTTCGGCAACGACCGCCGCCGTTGAAGCTGCCGGAATACCCTTTAGGAAAGTGGCCGACAATAAAGCCGGACGCGCCGTCTTCCACGACTTCACCAACCAGGCGCTGATCGACAGAGGTGAAGATGTTGAAATTCGAACTCCCGACGAAGCCGCGGCCGTACTCGCGAGCATCGTCAACGAAAATCAGTTCACGCTTTATGAATACTTCATCACCGACAAGGCCGGGCACTCCCAAGACTTCGAGGCAGCCAAGTCAGTGCTACAAAATCTTGCCGCTGTCATCCGGGAGTTATTAAACCGGATTGATTTGAATCGTACTTCCGTTATACTCACCAGCGATCACGGCAACATAGAAGATCTCTCTTCGCGCAATCACACGCTGAACAAGGTTCCAACAATCATCTGGGGAGCAAACCGAGAGCTGATCGCAGACCCCATCAAGTCTCTCGCCGACATTACCCCAACGATAGTTCACGTGCTGACCATGAAAGGTACGGACACAGATGGAACCACCGGCTGCGTCGCCAACAGATAATCCGCAATCTGGAAAGACCCCCTCCGCCACCGGCTTTCAGGTATCACGTTACTCCTATTACGCCCTCGGCGTTCTTACCCTCGTCAATTTTCTGAACTATATTGACCGCCAGATTTTGCCGAGTGTGGCACCCTTGATGGCGGCGGACTTGCACCTGAGCGACACGGAAATCGGAGCCATGGAGGCGGCCCTGCTGCTTTCGTTTACGGTGCTCGCGCCACTGTTCGGCAGGCTGGGCGATCGCTATTCGCGCACCAAGCTGATGGCCGCGGCCGCAATAATTTGGAGCGTAGCAACCGCTCTGACGGGATTCATGGACCATTTGCCGTTCCTGCCCGGTCCAGTTCGCCTGAACCTGCCGCTCATTGAGTTTACCCTCGAACTCTCAGGCGTGGCCGTCGTGCTCTGTTTGGTGCGGGCCATTGTCGGGGTTGGTGAATCGTCTTACTCAACGATTACGCCGAGCTTGATTGCGGACTACTTTCCACCTGAGCGACGAGCGACAGCTTTGGGAGTGTTTCAAGCAGCTATCCCGATGGGGTTCGCGCTGGGCTATGTGATTGGCGTTGTGCTCGCGCACTTTTTCGGATGGCGCATGGCATTCATGATTGTAGGGCTGCCGGGCCTGATCACCGCGTGGTTCGTATGGCGCCTGCGGGAGCCGGTGCGAGGAGCCAGCGAACACGTCAGTTCTCCTGACGACATCGATCAAGGCGCTGCTAAACAGCAGGCAGGGCATGAGTCATGGTTGCGCACCTCCTGGCGAATTCTTCGTAATCGCGACTGGTTGCTCTCCACTGCTGGATACACAGCGCTGACATTTGTGCTGGGTGCGTTTGGAACTTGGGCCAATATCCTGCTCGTGCGCGACAAAGGACTGAGTATCACCCAGGCTGGAATCGTTTTGGGCGTGGTCACCTTGTTGGCCGGTGCGGCTGGAACTTTCGGTGGCGGCTGGCTGGCGGACCGCTTGATTACCAAACGGCGCAATGCTTATTTCCTGGTCTGTGCCGCGAGCAGTGCGCTCGGAATTATTCCCGTCTTCGTGGTGCTCTCTGCCAGTAACTCCTGGGTTTTTATTCCCGCGATTTTTCTCGCCGTCTTCTTCCTGTTCATCAACAATGCCCCGTTTCACGCCATACTCATAAACTGCGTGCCCCCACTCGTGCGAGCCACCGCTGTAGCCCTGAACATCGTCATCATCCACATTATGGGTGATGTCATTTCCAGGTTTGGAGTGGGGGTACTGTCGGATTCAATCGGGGCCGGACGTCTCTCGTTCATTTCAACCCTGGCAGGATTCCTGGGCATTGAAGCTCAACGCCAGCATCTCACGGCCGCCCTCATGGTGGTTCCGATTATGCTGCTGCTTTCGAGTCTGATCTTTTTGTGGGGCGCCGCTTCGCACAGACCTGAGCCGAGCACTTTGTAGGGGCGGCACTCCGTGGCTGCTGCCCCCTTGTCTCGTTACACAACTCAGATAAGGGTAAGACGTTTCTAACGAAAGAGGGGTGGTCACGGCGTCCACCCCTACAGTTTTCACAAGCCGGATTCGTTAGCTGGCGACTTTTCTGTTTTGGCTGGACGATCCCTTCTCGATACATTCCCGCGAGCAATATATCGAGGGCCTACCGGCGCCGATGGCCCGGTCGGAAGGAATCCAGGTCCCGCAACCAACACACCGAACCAATTTACTCTCACCTTTGACACCGGCGGTTCGCCCCGGTCCCGAGGCGGTCGACGAATGGGTCACAGTTTTCACTGTACTCAGGATCTTCTTGAGGAGTTGGATGTACGGGTGTATTCGAGAATAGACAAGCAAGACTAGCAGACTGACAAGAGCGGCTACGACTAGGTATCTCAACGACTCTCTCCGGCGGCCTCAGCTTCGACTAGCTCTTTTCTTCGCCCGGCTTGGGGGTGCCGGGCGCGTAGGTGCTATCAACATTGCGACGGCGCGGTGCCGGATCGGTGGACCGGCGACGCGGAACTGACTCGCGGTTGCGACGATCCACGCTGCCGGCAGGTAGGCCCTTACCGTGAACAGCCTCTTCCAAAATGCGCGTGATCTCCTGCGAGAGCGTTCTATGCTCGGCAGCAGCACGCCGCCGCAAAGACTCTTTTAAGTGATTGGGCACATACGCGCCGATGAAAACTCCCTTACGATTCGCCATCTCTCGCGCCTCTCTTTCAGCTTTATGGTTAATGCGTACGACTTTGGAATGGTATAGCGTGTGAAGATCTGGAATGCGGCCAAGCAAGTAGAACAGGTCTATAAGCCGAATTCTGTACCCAAATTTCTGATCTGAGATCTCAAATCTGAAATCGGAGTGGCGATCATTCATCTAGTCCAACTGTTGCCAGTTGGATCAAGCGATCTACCCGGAGGTCGTAGCAGCCAAGTCTCCAAATCCAAGATTCGAAAACTCAAACTGTTTCGGGCGGGCAGCCCTTTTGACGCCTCCCTATTTGATCTTGCACTGCGAGGAGTTTGCCTGGCCGCAGATGTCACCACCTACGCCGGTGCGCTCTTACTTTAAGCCCCAAAGGGGCCGCACCATTTCACCCATTACCCGGGGTTTCGGAATCAGTTTTTTCAAACTGAAATCCTATTCGACATCCCATTCCGAGATTTCAAAGCCCGCAGGCTGGTTTGCTTTCTGTTGCACTTGTCGTCGCCCCGTAACCGCGATTTGAATTCTCAAACCGTGGACCGCAGGACGCCCCGCCGTTAGCGGGCTCGCTGCCCTATAGTGTTCGGACTTTCCTCTCCTGGATTGCTCACGGCTATGATTTCAGATGTACTCCGAAACTTGAAGAAGTGAACAATACCAGCAGCGACCGCCCGACCTGTTCTCTTGCAAGGCCGGGAGAGTATACCAAAGCATTGTTCAACAGTCATAGTACACAGGCAGTCGGGCATGGAGGAGGATTCTTTTCGCACTTTTGCGGCTCTCGGCCACTTAGCGGTCAATAAAACACCCGGACAAAACAATCCACGAAATACACGAAAATTGACGAACAAAAGGCTTTCGTGTTGATTCGTGGATCGTCCTTTATCACTTAGCCAAATCAAAATGGCTGAGTCCGGTTCCACCAATTTCTAATTGAAGTACCGAAAACCGACGCGAAGGCCATTGATGAGATTTGGAGGAATTGCGAACGCCAGAGTCAGCGATGCGATGGCGTGGGATACGCCCAAGGCCAGGAGGTTTGGTTGGCGCTGATATGCGTGGGCGCAAATCAGTCCTCCCAAAAAGGTAAGCAGCGCGAGGAGCGGGTTGGGGAGATGCAGCAACCCAAAAAGCAGACCCACCAGCAAAGTAACCTTGAAGCCCTTACCCAGAGACGATTGCAGACGCCTGTTGATAAATCCTTGAAGCGCATACTGTTGAAAAAGCGCCCAAAGCGGCAATAAGAAGAGATGGGGCCGCAAGGGGCGAAACCTAAGCCCAGCGCTACTTAGGATCCCACCGAGAACCAGGATCACGATTACCGCCGCCAGCGTTGGCAGGACGAGGATCCGGCTGGCCGCGCCAAAGTTATCGAGCCGGAAACCAATTGTCTTGAGGTCTTCACCACGGTACCAATGGGAGAACACCATGAGCCCTAAGGCAAGCACAACCGGAACACCAGTCAAGAATCCACGCCCGCCCACGAAAGGAACCAGGGCCCACTCGGCAATTAGGCAGGAGGTAATAATGCTGGCCACCTCCCACAACTCCAGCCCCTGACCTGTGAGCGTCCCTGCGCTAATGGAATTCTGAGATCTGGTCAATACTCCCCCTCCCGAACAGTCGCACTCTGTTCATCTGCAGGGTCGAGAGCTTTCAGGGTGCCGTCGGCACCTACCTGGAAACGCACCGCATGTCCCAATAGTTGGAGCGTTTGGCGAACCCCCTGTCCGCTGCTATGAACAGCATAGACTCGAGCTACGTGAAATCCTGACTCCAATCCCGAAACAGGAATCACGAACCCATGCCACTCATCCTTCGCCCAGCCTCCGGCGACAACCTGGCGTCTGGATTGGCTCGCGATTGCTCTAGCCACAAACTGTTCGTCAACGAAAAGCTGCACCTCTACGCGCTCCGAGGGATTGCGGCTGTTAACTGCCCAACCTGAAATTGCATGTGGCGCTACGTCTCCCCAGCCATGAAAATGAGGAAACACGTCGAGGAAATAGACCACGACCAGAATCGCCACAAAAAGCGTCTCGATAATCGACTTGGCAATTAATACGTGAACCAGATTGATCGATGGCTTTTTCATTTCAAGGCGTCGCGGTAGCTAAGGGTCGCGTTGTCTGGCAGTGATCGAACGGGCGCATTGTAAGGCAAACTCACGGTTTGAGGCAGGCACTTTGGGTCCTCCAGGGAGATTTCGAATAGTTTTGTGGAGCGGATGAACCAACCGACCAAGAGCACGATCCACGAAATCACTGGAGATATCAGCAAGGAAAAAGAAAAGGGCGACCCAAGAGCCGCCCTCAACCATTCTCTGCTTGAGCAAAAATCTAGTGGTTACCTACCACCTCG
>DATKIS010000493.1:0-3781 GCA_035543975.1 Pyrinomonadaceae bacterium | reverse complement strand
CGGGCGCTGTCGATGTCGGCGACGCGTAGATTTGTTCCTTCCTGCAGGCGCAAGCCGCAGGCGTAGATGGTCTTGAGACAAACCTTGTAGCGCGGCAGCCTGATTAGCGAAAGAATCTGGCGCACCTCGGCGCGGCTGAGGATGACGGGCAGCTTCTTCTCGGGCGCAGGCCGAACCAGATTGAAGGTGGTCCAATCTTTTTGCAGGGTGCGTTCAAAGAAGAACTTGATGCCACAGATGGCGATGGTCATGGTGGGGCGCGAGTGATGTTTGACGTTCTTGAGATAGAGGAAGTACTGGCGCAGCTCCTCCTCGGTGATCAAGGCGGGTGACTTGTGATAGTGTTCGCTGAGTTGGCGCACGGCGCGCACGTACGCCTTTTGAGTTCGCTCCGAGAGACCTCGGAGTTGCAGACACTCGATCATTCTCTTTCGCAGTTCAGTCATGGTTACACCTCCAGACAGAAAAGTTGAACAACCCTGACTTCTTGGTAGGAATCTCGGGCTGTTTTTCAGAAGTGTAGTCGGAAACGGACTTGCGATTGAGAATGATCGGGTACTAAGAGCAAGGCTTTAGCTGCGCGCAGCGCTTAGTTCAACAATGGCATGCAGCGGACGCGCAATTAGCATGTCTCTCATGCAAGGCTTGTATCTAGCGGCGGTTCGTGCGCGCCGCTGATGCCCATCGTTATGCTTCTCTCTCGTGGGCAAGCAGTTCTAGACTTGAGGAGGCTGAAGGCATGAGTCTACCAATGACGTTCGACGATGTTTCTTACTTCGGTAGTGAATATCGGGGAGATTTGGTTATCACTCATGGGATCATTTATTACTTCCCTCATATCAATGTTGCCTTAGAAAGGAAGAACAGAGGCTACAAAGCTACGGATCATCTAGGATTGATAGCGATACCATTCGATCTTCTAGCCGCCCTCATAAAAGAGTTGCAAACCACCACGAATAAGCCCAAGTTACGCAAAGCCGGTTTATGGAAAGAAGGAGAGTCCAGTCAAGACCTCCAAGCGCGGCTTGATGCTCATATCGCAGAAGTGAAGAAACAACCGCCTCAACTTGTCCAATATGAATATCAGTTGCCAAAACCCATGCGTTTTGCGCGTGCTGATATCAAGAATCTATCCATGCGAGGCGGTCTCAGATTTGACACTGAATATGACAATCACGATTTCTCTATCGGGTTTCATCGAAAGAAGCTGCTACGTGAGGCATTATGGGAAGGCGGCTTCAGCCATTGAATCCGAAGCATAACAAGCCTTGCAGCTGCCGGCGCGATAGCGTGCTTCTCAAGTAATCTTGTTCCTTCAGCTTGAAGCTGATCGCCGCCGCAGCTCAAGGCCATCGTTATGCCGCTGCTTGCTAAGTTTCAAAACGAGAATGGTTAAAAGGAAACAATCCGACGCAGAAGCGCTCATGAAAAGTAAAGACTTTCAAGGCTTTCTTGAGGAATTCCAAAAAGAAAATGACCGCTCTACCGCAATTATCGGTGCGGCGTTCCTCGATGAACATCTCAAACAACTGCTCACTAATTTCTTTGTGGCTGACGCGAAAGAGGTGGCGCATCTTCTCTCTACCGAATCTCCTTTGGGCTCCTTTGGAGCACGAATTCGGGCGGTATATTGCTTGGGACTTATCTCCCGAGAATATTTTGAATCGCTCAAAATCATCAAGGGTATCCGGAATGATTTCGCCCACCAACTCCATGGACTAACCTTCGACGACAAAAATATCTCCAATGAATGCAAGAAACTGAAACCGTTGCAACCGATCAAATCGATAGTCACTCAAACGCCGCGGCAGCTGTTTGTAACCTCGACTATCTTTGTGTTGATGGACTTAAGCGTGCGTACGTTCACAATCTTGAATAAGAGGCGAAGGACACCCAATGCACCGGCAGTTCAAGAACACTTCGTCTGAACAGTTTGATCTTTTCGCGCACGCAGCATAACAAGCCATCTGAGGCTGACGAGTCAAGAGAATTCTGACTCAAGCAGCGTTTTTCGCGGCGTAAGACAACAAGGGTGAGCCCTTCTTTCTAAGCGACTCCAAGTACTTCACCTCATGGTAAGGCGTGTGAGTCTGCCAGCACTTCCAGATGATCCTGATCCATTTGTAAGCGAGTGCGCGCACTGCCGCCTGGCGATTTTTGCCCTTCGCGATTTGTTGTTCGTAGTAGGCCCTGGCCCAGAAAGAATGCTTCACCGACTCGCCGGCGTATTCGTGAAAGCTCTGGCGCATGAACTTGGGGCAGAAGTAACGCCAGCGGATCCAGGTTGATTGGCCGCTGCGTTCCATCACCGGGGCAATGCCGGAGAGGCAAGCGAGATCCTGGGCCGTGGTCCAGCGGTCCCGTTTGGTGCCCATCACGGCCAGCAGTCGTGAAGCGTAAACTTCACCGGCGCCGGGCAACGACTGGAACAAGGGAAAGTCAGGGTGAACCGCACACAGTTTGGCAATCTCAGAATCAAAGCTGCGGATCGCTTCGATAGTGGTTTTCAACTGAGCGGCCAGAGCTGTAATCATCAAAACAGAAGAGTTGATAATGGCTCGGTCGGTGGTGAGCGGCAGGCTCTCTTTAATGGCCGCAAGTCTCTTCTCAAGGGTGTCAGTGCGGACGGAGTGGTGGGCGCGGAAGAAGTTTAAGAGGGTAGTTCGCTTGACCCCGCGGAGTCGTTCCAGGGCCGGCCAGCGGAGCAGGAAGTCGCAGACGAGCACGGTGGCGAGATCCGGAAACCAGGACAATACCTGAGGGAAATAGCACTTCAGGAGTGAAGTCATGCGGTTAGTGATGCGGGTGCGGTCGCCCACGAGGCGGCGGCGATGCTCGACCAGATAGCGGAGGGTGCGGGTCTGGTCATCGTCGGGATGCCAGGCCTTGAGCCGGTCGCTATGTTGCATTAACAACTCGCCGACGTACTCGGCGTCAGTGGGATCGTCCTTGGCCCGCGACGGGGAGAAGGCCTGGCGATACTTAGCCAGCGTGGTGGGGTTGATGGGATAGATGACCAGGAAGTCGAACTGCAAGAGCGCAAACAATAAGGGACCACGCGACTGCTCCAGACCCACGGCAATCTGTTGTCCCGGGTAACGCGCGCGCAGGTTGGTAAAGTATTCGTTGATGGCTTGCGGTGTGTGTGGCAAAACCTGTTTGGACTTCTTCCCGGTGGCGGTGTCGAACAAACAAAGGTCGTGCTTTTTGTCGGCCCAGTCGATACTCAGGCAAGCTGCGTAACGGTTCATAGTATCCTCGGCTAAGAGCTGTAGTTGATAAAGCATTGCTGACCAAACATGCTTTTCTTCAGCCCGGCGAAAGATTTATAGTAAAGCCGCTCAGTGCGACATCATTTGAGGGTTCGTTATTGGGCTAAAGCGGAGAGCGGGGGTGCGAAAGACTTGTTATAAGCGTTCGGGCGCTTAACCTTGCAGATTCGTCACTCCCACTCCGCATGTTCCTTGCACCTCTGCTACCCTAAAACAGAACAGCCAGCAGACAAAAGAGGAAAAGGAACCGCGTCAACCTATAAGGCCTTGCAGCTGACGGTGCGATAGCATGCTTCTCAAATAGTCTCATTCCTTCCAGCTTGGATGCTGATCGCGCGCCGCAGCTGAAGGCAATCGTTATGTTGCTTCCTGATACAACCCGGTTCGAGATGAAGAAGATATTATTTTTACTTCTTCCCATTTTTCTCTCGGCAGCTTGCGGCAATTGTTTGGTGCCGTCACCCCGCGAAGGCTACATTCGCACGTCGGACGGCGTTCGACTGTTTTAT
>DATKIS010000492.1:0-3337 GCA_035543975.1 Pyrinomonadaceae bacterium | reverse complement strand
CTGCAAAAACATAACCTGCCTTGATCTTCGGACCTTGTCCCGGTTTACCGTAATTAGGTATCTGGGGGTCCTCGTGCATCTTGCGACCGATTCCGTGCCCCACATAATCACGCACCACCGAGTAGCCGTGGGCTTCAGCGTGCTGTTGCACCGCTGCGCCGATGTCTCCGAGGTGTTTCCCCAGACGGCACTCCTCAATGGCCCGGTCGAGACATTCCTCGGTGATACGAACCAAAGCAAGCCACTCCGGGTTCACTGTTCCCACCGGTACCGTAGTTGCCGTATCACCCACAAATCCAGCGAGCGTCGCGCCGCAATCGATCGAGAATATGTCGCCGTCCTTGAGCTTGTAGTCTGAAGGAAAACCATGGACAACTTGCTCGTTAACCGACGCGCAGATGGAATAAGGAAAGCCGTGATAACCCTTAAACGTGGGCAGTGCTCCCGCGTCCCTAATCATCTTCTCAGCCGCTTGATCGATTTCAAGGGTCGTCACCCCCGGTTCAACCATTTCCCTCAGTTTCTGAAGGACCAGGCCGACCAACTGACCGGCGGCCCGCATTTTTTCGAGCTCTTTCTTCGACTTACCGATAATCATATGGGGCCTGACCGGAACTGCTATCCCAAGAGTCGCTTTGCTCAACCGTCACTGGTCACTATCTGTTCAATATCCCTGTAAATTGCCTCGGGCTCTCTGGTACCGTCAACCACGTGCAACAGATTGGCGGCCTTGTAATAGTCGAGCAGAGGACGAGTTTGCTTCTCATAGGTAGTCAGCCGCGCCTGTACAGTACCCAGGTTATCATCGGCGCGGTGATTAAGAGTTGTCTCGGGATGAAGGTCACAAACGTTGTCCGTCTTCGGCGGCTTGAAATACATATTGTAGATTTCACCGCAGACTGGACAGTTTCGTCTACCCACCATTCGTTTCGCGAGCAACTCCTGAGGCACCTGAATTTCGATGGCTTGAATCTTTTTCCCCTGCTCGGCGGCAAGTTTGTCCAGTATTGCCGCTTGCGCCGGAGTTCGAGGAAAGCCATCGAGAATGTAACCGTCGCGGCAGTCTTCCCTGGCGGTTCGCTCGCGTACCACCCGGATAGTTAAATCGTCGGGCACGAGTTGACCCGCCTCCATCAACGCTCTTACCTCATTCGCCAAGGGGGTTTGCGCATCCTTGAGCGCACGAAACATGTCGCCGGTTGAGACTTGCGGCAATTTCAAGCGCTCTTGAAGCAATCGCGCCTGCGTGCCTTTACCAGCACCAGGCGCCCCCATCAAGACTATGATTTTCGACATAAACAGATTTTCAATTGCCGATTGCCAATTTCCGATTGGTCTATCGCCTTACGCTTGACTTACAAATCGGCAATTGGCAATCGGCAATCGAAAATGGTCTCAGGCTCTTCGTCCTCGGAGCCGTCCGCCGCTGCCGAGGAAACCTTCGTAGTTTCGCATCACTAACTGAGCCTCAATTTGAGCCACGGTATCCATAGCGACGCCCACGAGAATTAGCAATGACGTCCCACCGAAATAGAACTGATAGCCCATGCCGGTGGGTATCCACGTAAGGCCGGGAGTGCTGCTGACAAAAGCGTCCAGCCACCCACCAATCAGCGGCAGCCGGGCAACCTTGAATCCGCTTAACATGAACTGCGGGACAAAGGCGACCAGCGCGAGATAGATGGCGCCGACTACCGTCAACCGCGTCAGGATACTGTTGAGATATTCCGCCGTCGCCCGTCCGGGCCGGATACCCGGCATAAACCCACCGTGCTTGCGCAGGTTGTCGGCCACCTCTTCAACGTTGAATACGATCGAGACGTAGAAGAAAGTAAAGAAAACAATCAGAGAAAGAAAGATCAACTCGTAATACGGATCACTGGCATGAAACGTCTGGAAGAACGTCCAGATCTTAGCCCAGGTGGAATTCATGTTGTTCGGATCAGGCGGAAAAGCCGCGAACAAACTCTGGGGCATTGAAAGCACTGAGGAAGCAAAGATCACCGGGATGACGCCGCCCATATTGATCTTGAGAGGCATCGTGGTCTGCTGTCCGCCCACGACTTGCCGGCCGACGTGGCGCTTGGCGTAGCTCACCGGTATCCGACGCCGGGCGGCTTCGACAAAAACAATGAACGCTATGATCAAGACTACCGCCACCACCAAGCCAATGACCCCGATGGTTTCCAGGGTGTCGCCCCCGCGAACGCGCTCAAATACCTGGGTGACACCATTGGGCAGCCCGATCACGATACCAGCAAAAATCAGCAACGAGATTCCGTTACCGACGCCGCGCTCGGTGATCTGTTCACCCAACCACATGACGAACATTGTTCCGGTGGTCAGCGTCAGAACTGTAGTCAACAGGAATCCCCAAGTGGGAGCTCCAACCCCGTTGACCTGTAACCAGTGGGCCACAAACGAAGTTTGAATGCAGGCTAAACCAACCGTGAGATATCGGGTCCACTGGTTGATTTTTTGCCGGCCCATCTCGCCTTCTTCCTGCAGCTTTTTCAGCTGGGGCGAGACCACGGTCATCAATTGCAAAATAATGGAAGCGGTGATGTAGGGAGTAACTCCCAGCGCAAACACAGAGATGGTGCGGAAGTTTCCGCCCGAGAAGAGGTCCAATACGCCGAGCAGGGTGCCGGCCACGTCGTTCCAAACCTGGTCCAACCGGTCTTTGTTAATTCCCGGCGCACTAATGTGGGCCCCCAACCGATAGACGGCCAGGATGCCTAGCGTAAACAAAATGCGCCGGCGTAGATCCGGCACACTAAACATATTACGAACGGCGGCAAAAAACTTATCCATTGGCTCCTCTTGCGCGCTCTGTAGGCGGCCCCCAGGTCCGGGCGGTCCGCGTGGAGTTCCAGTCTACTGCAGTTACTTACCGATCTCAGTGACGGCCCCACCGGCCTTTTCGATTTTTTCGCGCGCGCTCTTGGTAAACCGGTGCGCCGAAATGCGTAGCGGTTTCGACAGCTCACCGTTGCCCAGAACCACCACGTCGTGCTTCGCCTTCTTGATGACTCCGCGCTCGTGCAACAGCTCGGGGGTCACTTCCTCATCCGCCTTGAAGCTTCGATCCAGTGCTCCCAAACTCACCTCGAGCCAGCGCTTCTTGAAGATATTAGTGAAACCGCGCTTAGGCAAACGGCGATGAAGGGGCATTTGGCCGCCTTCAAACCCAATCTTTGCTGAGTAGCCCGAGCGGGACTTCTGCCCTTTTTCGCCGCGGCTGGCGGTCTTGCCCTTGCCGGACCCAGGACCTCGGCCTACACGCTTCTTCTTATGTACAGAACCCTCTGCGGGTCTTAGGTTGTTGAGACTTAAT
>DATKIS010000491.1:0-3597 GCA_035543975.1 Pyrinomonadaceae bacterium | reverse complement strand
TGACCCCTCGCGTGTGAAGCGAGTGCTCTACCACTGAGCCAAGCGGGCGTCCTTAATAAAATCGCGGGTTTCAAAGAGGCGGTGGCGACTTTACCCCTATTTATACCCCTCAGTCAAATATAGATATAGGGAGCAAATTATACCTTCGTGCGTGGAATTCGTTGGAGGGGGTGGGAGACTTATAGTTGCATGGACGATGAAGAGTAGGCCTATGTAAGTCAAACAATATGAAAGTAACGCGCATCTTTATCTTACCGCTTGTTCAACTCTTTCAAAATATTTCGTGATGTGTTCCTCAGAGAAGCACAACGTTCGGCGTGAATAAAAAGCTCGTCTGCGTGGCTTTGCCTTGAAAGTCCGGTTTGCCTCAAAACCCTTCTGTTTGCCTCAAAAGTCCCTTGAGCTTTTGCCGCCGCTATTTCCCGGACCTTGTTAGCGAGGCCATCGCGTGGTGCTTGTGCCGGGTGGTTTGAAGTCCCGTTTAATCCCAGTGTCTCCACGTAGAAATTTTTCTTTTCCTAAAGTTTGGATTGAAGGCGTCTTTGTAGCTGTTCCGAGGCGTGTGAGGGTTAGTTCGTTCGAACTCAATCTGCGATTTGTGCTTCCGCGCTCGAAGTTTTTTTATTCGAAGCTTAGCGTGTTTTATTTTCGTGAGTTTCTTGCGCGGTGGATTCAGTCGGAGTAAGCTGCGCACGAAAAAACGACGACTCCGGATTGAACTTTACGGGAACGTTCCGGAGCCGCCTGCGATCAGAGTTGGTGCCATGCTCATGGCAGGCGCCAAGGTCTCTTTTCGTCGGCTTATGTATCACAGTTCGTCCCCAGATGAAAAGATCGGAGGCGTTTTATCATGGAGATAGACAAGGCGTTTTATGAATCCGCATTACGTCAAACTGAGCGTGATCTTGCGACTCTTGAGCGCGAAAGGACAACTATACGAGGAGAGATGGCTCGTATGCAGCGGGAGCTACGGAGTTTAGCTGACAAGCGCATTGAGTGGGTTCGTGCGGCTGGGAGCATCAAGACACTGATCGGATTGTCGTTGAGTGAAGAAGAAGCAGCGCTTTGCGGCACACCGGCCGAAAAGGAGCGTTTGGCTCAGATTCCACCAGACGCCTTCAAAGAAATATCTCTTCCTGTCGCAGCCAGAAAATACCTGGAAATCCTGGGTCGTCCCGCTACCCATCGAGAGCTGAAGGACGGTCTTCGCCGTGGCGGCATTAACCCAGAACTCAAGCACCTGGACAATTCTTTAAGAACGGCCCTGCAAAGGCGTCCGGAGGAATTTGTCTTCCTCAAGGACAAGGGTGGCGTTGGTCAGTGGGAGCTTACGGAATGGAGCGATGTAATAGATCAAGTTCCAAATGAGGTCGTTAGACCAGAGTCACGTCGATTGTCAGTAGTTGGCGGTTCAACTGCAGCAGTGCGGGAGGCATAAACGTTGTTGCGATTTAGGCTCTAATGAAGTGGGCCCCAAGGTTGCGGAAACAGCCTCGAGGCCCTGGTGTCTCAACCTCGAACGTGACGGAGCCACGTGCGGGGCCATCAACGGGCCGCATGTTAGTCAGTCGCGTTCCCAAACGCAAGGAGAAACGCGATGAAGAAAACGTACGGTCAGATTTGGTGTGTATACAATCCTGCCCAAGTTAACGAAAAGTCAGATTTTCAACCGCTATTGCAAGATTTGTGCGCTGGGGTTGCTCAACTCCAGCAGTCCACAGGGCGGCCCCGCCTTCCAGTTGCGGACATCTTATTTTGCATGACATTGAAGGTCTATTGCCCGGTGTCCTGCAGACGCTTTATGTCGGATTTGAAGATTGCGTATGAGCGGGGTTTCGTTTCGAGACTTCCCCGCTACAACTCAATCCTGGCGTACTTCCGAATGAGCGTTCTGCGCTCGTACTTGGTCCAATTGATCATTGAAAGCAGCCTACCGATGAAGGCGGTCGAAAAACACTTTGCAATCGATTCGACAGGCTTCTCGACTTCCCGTTTGGGTCTATGGGTGGATGTCAGGTATGGTCGGTCGAAGACCACCGACAAACGCAAATGGGTGAAAGCCCATTTGATGTGTGGTGTATTGACCAACATCGTGACCGCGGTGGAAGTAACTAAGTCGAACGCGGGTGATAGTCCGTATTTCAAACCGTTGTTGGGGACCACCATCCAGAATTTTGGGGCCGTGGATGTGGCCGCCGACAAAGCATATTCAAGCTTGGCAAATCTAAAGTTTGCCCGGCGCAAGGGGTTGATGCCGTTTATTCCCTTTAAGGCAAATGCGAAGGCCGGTCACGGCACTGGAGATCCGGTGTGGACTCGGCTCTATCACTTCTATTCTTTCAATCAGGAGTGGTTCAGCGCGCATTATCACAAGCGGAGTAACTCCGAGAGTACCAATGCGATGATCAAGATGAAATTCGGAGAACGTCTGCGCAGTAGGACTGAGGTCGCACAGTTCAATGAACTGCTTTGCAAAGTGTTGTGTCACAACATATGTGTGACGATTCAGTCGATGTACGAGCTGGGCATTCAGCCGGAGTTTTGGAATCACGACGGGGCTGACAAGGCGGCGTAGTGCCCTGTCCTCAAATCTGTAGAGTTCGTTGGACATGGGGGCGGAGGTTGAGTTCAGTCCTCCGCCCGCCTTCCCGCCAACCAGGAGTAAAGCAATCTTTACAACCAGTACCTACGGTTAGCGTGAGGATTCGAGAGTGGTCGGTGGCAGTTCTTCAGACGAGACACCGAGCGGCACTGGTGTCGGACTGGCCGTTGACTGCTGAGCAAGGTCGGCTCCAAAAGTGGCTTCGATTCCTAGCTCGCGCACTGACTGGATGACTACGCACAGGTTATGACAAAGGACCTTGCACAGCGCTTCGTTAATCTGGGCGGTCATGGACTTGCTCCGAAGCCTTTGTCCAAACTTCGCTTTGATCATATGAAAGGTGGTTTCGACATTGGACCGTTGGTGATAGTGGGTCAGGAATTCTTCGCGATGCAGATTGTAAAAATGGAACATACGATCCCAGAGAGTGGACTTGGCCCCATAAGTTGACTGTCCCGCCTTTGAGTTCGTCTTGAAGGGAATGTAAGGGATTGCTCCGTGGCGCAAGGTAGTCAAAAGGTTCGGAGCCCCAAGGTATGCTTTGTCTGCTGATACTTCGTCCATCTTGAATCCATTTCCGGCAGTTGTCTCCAACAGCGGTTTGTAGAAGTTATAATCATTCGCGTAGGCATCGCTGATTTCGACTGACGTCACGATGTTGGTCTTAACGCCGCACATTAAGTGAAGCTTGATCCACATTCGCCGATCTTCTTCCTTGCCGTACTTCACATCGAACCAGCGCATGAACTGTCCGGTGCTGAAACCGGATGAGTCAACGGCGAAGTCGGATTCAATTGACTTGAGGGGCAGACTGCTCTTGGTGATTAGTTGATAGAGATACGGGGTGAGAGCTTCCGCTTCCAGATAACGAAACACGGAATTGTAGTGGGGTAGCTTCGTTAAATAGCCTCGTGCCTTCGCCTCTCGCAGATCGGTCATAAATCGTCGCCCGGACACGGTAGAGTAAACCTTTAACGTGGAGGAGAAAATAATGT
>DATKIS010000490.1:0-6565 GCA_035543975.1 Pyrinomonadaceae bacterium | reverse complement strand
TGAAACCCGTTTCCCCGGGTTGCCAAAAGCGCAACCCGGGGCTGGAATTAGCCAACGCTTTCAGCGTAATTCAAAACATTCCATGGTTCTCGCGATTTGTCTCTCTAGTCTCTGGTTCGACGAGTTTTGCAAGTGGCTCTTCAGTTTGTCGCGTTCTTCCCTAAGAGCCTTTCGACTCGGCTTTGGGACTCGGACTAACAGGTTCGATTATCAGTCCGGCTGTCGCCCGTCTCCGCGGGCTCGGAATAATTTGGGGGCACGATTCCTGGGGCTTACGCCCCAGGCTTTATGCCTTCGCCCGCTCCGCGAGCTCAAATGCACTCCATCGACGCGTGGCGCCGCCGCAGATCCGGTGACGCGTAGCGTCGCGATGAGTTTAGCCCGGCGTTTCAACGCCGGGATCGGAATCAACAACGGCGTTCGTCGCGATAGCGACGACTGAAATCACATTGCCGGTTCATCACGTCGCTACGCGACCGCGGACGATCCATCTTGCCTCTGACCCGGCGTTGAAACGCCGGGCTAAATTCATGCCGACGCTACGCGTCGAAACCCGCCTTGCCAATTCAGTATCGATAACCCGAATCATCATCCTTAGGTGGACCCGTCCCGACGACTACGGCTGGCCGAAGCGGGAGCGATACTCGGGCGAAGTGATAAACGCCAGCACCATCTCCGCGGCTAGATAGTCGCCATTAAACTGATTCAGCTTTCCTAACCAGAATGCGTAGCCCGCCTCATCCGGGTCGCGCTTCAGGTAACCAAAGTATTCCAGCTGCACAAAGGCCCGGTTGAGTTCCGCGTTGTAGAAAGCCTGTCCGTAGGTCGTGGTGAACTGCTGGTTCCCTTCCGCGAGGACGTTGATGCCATCCACGACCTTCTGCAACACACTTGCTCGGGTCTCCGTCTGACCGTTCAGCCCGGCGACCAAAGCATTGCGTTGCGACGAGTCCGGCACTATTCCGGTCGTCTGAAAGAGCTTGTCCACATAAGCGTCGTTATTCAAGCCATCGTAGATGGCCTTAAACTCCGCGCACCGTGGCTTCGCCCCATCCACGCAGCTTACGAATGACGCGGCAAAGGCAGCTTTGTTCTGGTTGATCTTCGCGGCCGACAGCTGACCGTTAACTAAGATCCCGTTCGCAACCGTCTGCATATCCGGCGTAAACTCCGACAACTTCGGTTGCCGTCCCAACGCTCCCTGGTACATCCGATAAACGAAGTAGCCCGTGTATTGAAACTCCGGAGACAGGAAAAACGCGGCGCTGGTTGTTTCCCGCTGCCGCAGTGTGCACTGCGCTTCCGTCTGGCCCGCCGGTCTCCGTGCCGGGTCGGCGCACTTCGTGATGTTGTCAGTCCAGAAATCTTCGCCGGCCTGGTCAGCCTGGCGATTCAGAAAATCCAGGTACTGCTGCCGGACAAACTCCCGCGCATTATCGATTGGGTTCGGCGGCGGAATTGCCGAGCTCACCGAGAAGCCCTGCGACTTCACCAGCGTTCCCGAAGTGCTGAAGTTGAAGGTGTAGTTGCCGTCCGCCAGTGGGCCAAGGTCGTAAATCTGGGCGGTCGTGGTCAAAGCCTGAATGGATGCCCCGGAAAACTTTTCCACGGTAGCGTCAGCCGAGAAGTTGCCGGCTGAGTTGATGACCTGTCCCCAGTTAGTTACCCGGTAGCCCGCATTCGGGTACAGAGCTTTTACGTAGACATAGGTTCGTCCCTGGTATGTCCACGACTTGATCTCAACCTGACTAGTGGCTAGCGCGGTTGGCTCCCATCCGGGCGTGCTGTCGTAGAGTTCCGCGCTGGCGAGAGTTCCGCCACCGGTATTGTTTATGCCTCCGGCCACTAAGACTTTTTCATTTAGGAGCAAAGTGGCAGTGTGCACCGAACGTGCGGCCAGCATCGATACGATGGGACTCCAGATACCAGTCGATGGATCGTACAACTCCGCGCTGCTGGTGCCCGCGCCGCCACCGGCAACGATTACGGTCCCGTCTGAAAGGAGCGTGGCAGTGTGCTGGTCCCGAGAAGTGTTCAGCGTGCCGGTCACGGTCCAGGTACCACTGGACGGATCGTACAACTCGGCAGCGTTCGTAGTTACCGCTTGCGAATTGATTCTGCCCCCCGCAATCAATACCTTGCCATTCGCTAACAACGTGGCAGTGTGAAGGAAGCGCCCGGTGGTGAACGATCCTGTCACGGTCCAAGTCCCAGTGGCAGGGTCATACAGCTCGGCACCGTTACGCACCTGGCCGGCGTCAAATCCGCCAGTCAGCAAAACCTTCCCATTCGGAAGTAGGGTTGCGGTGTGCCCGTAACGGGCAGCGCTCAAGAAACCTGTGGGAGTCCATGTGCCAGTAGCCGGATCATAAAGCTCGGCGCTGTTGAGGTATCGGCCAAGACTCGAAATGCCACCGGCCACCAGCACCTTTCCATTCGGCAGCAAGTTTGCAGTATGGACCGAGCGGGCAGCGTTCATCGAAGCCGCGGTGAGCCACTGGCCGGACACCGGATCGTAAAGTTCCGCGCTGGCGCTTACGCCTTGCGAGATATTGTTGCCGGCGACCAGCACCTTCCCATTCGGCAGCAGGGTCGCCGTATGATATTGACGGGGACCGGCCATCGATCCGGTAGGCGCCCAGGTACCGCTGGCAGGATCGTACAGTTCCGCGGCACTAACGAAGGCGGTTTGGTTATGACCACCAGCGACCAACACTCGGCCATTGGCGAGCAAGGTCGCACTGTGCTGATCGCGCGGGACATTCATTACGCCAGTCGAAATCCAGGCCGTTGCCGCCGGTTGTCGCTGGGCCGTGAAATTGGCCACGACCGTCTTCGTTTGATCCGCCTGGAATGTACCAATGCTAATGCCGGCAACATCAATTCCCGCTACCGAGCGGTAAAGGACAGGTGAAAACGAGTAGCCTTGCTTGCTTGGATAAACCACAAAAAATTGATTGAAAGCATACTGGATCTCGGCCGGACTGAAATCTCCAAACGAAAAGTTCCCGCTCGAATCGGTCGTTGTTGTTAGTGGTCCGGTCGGAACTGGATCCGTATGAACCCCCAGCACCATGCCGACATTACCAACCCCATTCCCCCTGTTGTCTGTGACTCGGCCGCTTACTCGATAGATTGGGGTGCGTTGGAAGTCAGCCTGCTGATCACTCATTAGATTGGTGAACGTATGCGAGTAAGGTGAGATCGTAAACCCGACCTGAGGTCCGGCAATAACGGTGTAGTTGCCACCCGGGACCAGGTTGTCGAATGAGATTAGGCCGCCGGCGTTGGTAAAACCTGAAGCTGAACTCGAGCCGCTGAGTGTGACTGGAACCTTTGCTACCGCAACAGGCCCCGGGCGGTAGACTCGCGCCAGGATACTGAAGCCCGTGCGGGTCCCGTTAAAGTTTGCCGAGTTTTGATTCGCACCTAAATTATTGAAAGACAGACTCGCCGGAGTGAAGCTGTAGTTTGGCGCTGAGGGGGTGACTGTGTAATTACCGCCGGCGGGTAGGTTGCTAAACGTGTAATCGCCACTCGCATTAACTGAGGTGGTGGCATTTTGGCTGCCACTCAGAGTCAGGGTAGCAAAGATTACGTTCCCGCCGACCAGCACACGTCCGGAAATTGTGTGGGTCGCCGTCGGCGATGGGGACGGACTTGGCGTTGGGCAACTGGCCTGGGTCCAGTTAAGAGTGATCTGGCCGGCGGCATCGCCATAACCATCGACGGCTATTTGGTAAACAGTGTCAGCGACCGCGGTAAACGTGACGCTGCTGTGGAGACTGTTTCCGGTGTCATCTCCCTTCGCTATCGGGGTCAGAGCATTTACCGCATCTCCGGTGTAAACCCCCAAGACCGTGTCGATGCTGCTGCCTGAGGTGGTTATCGTCACGCTTGACGAAACCGGAGCGGTCCAGCGATACCAAATCGAACGGGACGTTGTGCTGCCATCAGGTGAATGGTTTGGTTCACCGGCTTCTTTGGTGGCGGCTGTATTCGTGCCCGACATACTTCCGGTGCAGCCGCTAATCGTTTGAGCATTGGCAAAGTTGTCATTGATTGGAGGAAACAGGGGACTGTCGGACCAGGTCGCATTCCCATCGGTGAAAGGGTTGACTGTTAGTCGCGTTTGGTTAGAGCCGTCAGCATTCATGCTGTAGAGCTGAAAGTTTCCATCGCGATTACTCTCAAAGGCGATCCGGGAGCCATCCGGAGACCAGGCCGGCAGTGCATCGGTTGCCGCATTGTTGGTAACTCTCACCGCGTTAGTTCCGTCGGAGTTCATCAAGTAGATCTCCTGGTTGCCGTCGCGAGTACTGGCAAACAGGATTTTCGTTCCGTCAGAAGACCAGGCAGAAAACCGATCACTACCGAGATGTTTGTTAGCAACCCTGGTTCCAGCGCCGCCAAAACGAGATACCGTGAAGATTTCATAATTGCCATCCCGGTTTGCTTCAAACGCGATCGTGTTTCCGTCAGGTGACCAACTCGGATTCAAATCGTCTGCGTTATGAAAAGTCACTCGACTTTGGGCTGACCCATCGGCATTCATCGTGTAGATATCAACGTTGCCGGAGCGGGCACTCGCAAACGCGATCTGAGTGCCGTTTGGCGACCAGGTTGGAGAAGCCTCGTTCGCGGTAATGGTGGTGAGCTGGAGCAGACCACTGCCGTCGGCATTCATGGTGTAGATTTGAAACCAACCGTTGCGATTGCTGACGAAAGCCAGTTTCTGAGCCGCGGCGCTCCACACCGGATCCGCATCTACGGCAGGATTGTTGGTAAGCCGGGTCTGGCCCGTACCATCCGAATTCATTACGTAGATTTCGCTATTGCCGTCGCGGTCGCTGTTGAAAAAGATCTTGCCGTTGGTGACCTGCTGGTTTGGGCCGTCTGTTTTGAGAACGGGGTCGTCTGTTTCAGAAATAGGCGTTGTTGGACGAGACGAATTCTTTTTGGCGGCAAACTTGATCGCCGTTGAAGATTCCGAATCCTGATTCACGGGGCTGGTCTTTGATTGACTGGACGCTGCTTGTGGTCGAGTCGCAAACGCAATCGATATCGCCAACAGTGATGTAACAAACAATCCAAGACTAATAGTCCATCTACTTCTCAAACGCATATATTTCTTCTACCTTAATGAAGAGAGCGATCCACGAAAGTTCACGAAACCACACGAACGATGGTCTTGTTCGTTCGCCAATGTCAGAACCACCTGCGTCAGCGGGTGGTAAAGCGTTGGAGGATCGCCTGCTCCTGCCTTCTGCTCCTGCCACCTGCCCCTGCCGCCTGCTCCTGCCACCTGCCACCTG
Organism: Pyrinomonadaceae bacterium; assembly: GCA_035543975.1. Taxonomy (GTDB): domain Bacteria; phylum Acidobacteriota; class Blastocatellia; order Pyrinomonadales; family Pyrinomonadaceae; genus PSRF01. The sequence continues at coordinate 1,250 of DATKIS010000490.1, read as the reverse complement.
CTCCTGCCTTCTGCCTTCTGCCTTCTGCCACCTGCTCCTGCCACCTGCCGCCTGGTCTCAAGGCTGACCAAAACGCGCCCGATACTCCGGGGAAGACACAAACGCCAGGACCATGTCAGCGTTTACCCAGTTGCCGCCGAATTGATTGAGCTTGCCTACCCAGAATGCATAACCGGCGTCATCAGGGTCGCGCTTCATGTAGCCGAAGTATTCCATCTGGACGAAGCCGGGGTTCAATTGCTGATCGTAAAACAGCTTTCCATATCTGGATTGCAAAACCAACACGCCATCCTCGCTACGTCCATCCACAATCTTGAAGAGCACGCTCGCCCGCGTCTCGTTACCATTGGCTAACCCATCGATTAACGCCTGGCGCTCGCCCGCAGTTGGCGCTACCGCCGTAGTCTCGAACAGCTTGTCGACATACTGCGCATCGTTCAAGCCCCCATACAAAGCGACAAAGTCCGCGCGGGTAACAAACTGGCTCACGAATGCCTGCTTGTTGGCATACATCACGCTCGAATCCAGTTGATTGTTAACCACGATACCCTCGGAGACCGCGGCATGATCGCGAGTGAACTCATCTTTCGTGTTGTCAGCCGGGACCGACCCGCCAAAGTAAGGCATGCGACCCAACGACCCGCGATAAACTCGCAACACGAAATAGCCGGTGTTCTGAAACTCGGGCGACAGGAAAAACGCTGCGCTCGTGTTTGCGCGCTTACGGACGATGCACTGCGCTTCCGACTCGCCCGGCAAGCGCTTGGTGGGATCGGTGGTGCATTGCGTGATCTCACCCGTCCAGTGGTCCCACCCGGGTCCATCGGGTTCACGACTCAGAAAATCCAGATACTGCTGTCGCACAAACTGTCGCTGGTCGTCGATCGGATTCGGCTCCGGTTGGTTGGCGCTCACTGTGAAGGTCAGCGTCTTGACCACCGAACGGTCATCCGCGTTTTTCATGACAAACTTATAAGTGCCTGGGGCCAGCTGGCCGAGATCGTAAATCTGGGCCGTAGTTTTCACTGCCTGCACAGCGGTGCCAACGTGCTGTTGCGCCACGATCACGGTGGAGAATTCGACACCGTCCCAAATAATCTGTCCCCAATTGAGTAGCCGGTAGCCGGCATCCGGGAACTTCGGACTCACATAGACATAGGTTCGGCCATTGGTGGTCCAGGCCTTCAATTGGCTGATTTGTCCTGCCGTCAAAGCCACGTTGTTCCACTCTGCCGGCGGCGGAGTGATGA
>DATKIS010000489.1:0-2850 GCA_035543975.1 Pyrinomonadaceae bacterium | reverse complement strand
ATTTTGCTGTTTGCTGTTTGCTGTTTGCTGTTTGCTGTTTGCTGTTTGCTGTTTGCTGTTCGCCGTTCGCTGATTGCTGATTGCTGATTGCTGATTACTGATTACTGATTGCTGATTACTGATTACTGATTACTTTGTCCCAACTTCTAACACTCCTTTGGCTCAAGTTGACTCTGTTCCGGAACTCGCTCCGTTCGTCCAAGGCTGTGGTAAACCGCGTCGCTTCCTTGCTGGGCTTGCTGGCTGCTTTGGCACTGGCACTCGTTATTGCTCTAATTTTGGGTGTTGCCGCTCACGTCCTGACTTCGCCGGCAAATGTCTTCGCGGGGAGCCGAGAGCTTCAGTCAGGTCGTGGCGCTCAGGGTCTGCCCTCGTCTGAATTCATATTCTTTTCGATTTTTGCGATGAGTTACCTCCTGTGGGCGACCCTGCCACTAAGCATTGGGAGCAGCCGCCAGTTTGATCCCGGCAATTTGTTGCTCTATCCGATCAGTCTGCGCAAACTCTTTGCCGTAGATTTCCTCAGCGACATTGCCAGTCTGCCGTCTCTGTTTGCCATTCCAGCAATCACAGCTATCGGTATCGGCGCCGGCCTGGCCCAGGGAAACCTCGTGGGCGGTATCTTACTCGCGTTCGTTGCGATAGCTTTCGGCATCGCGCTGTCAAAGTGGGTTTCAACCTCAATCGGCTCCTTGATTCGAAAGAAGCGAGCTCGCGGTGAAACTCTCGTCGCTTTGATGGGGGCAGTAGCGGGTCTTGGTGGTCTTGTTCTCAGTCAAGTCGCCCCGCAATTGGTACGTCATGCGGATTCAATTGCAGCCTTGCGCTGGACGCCGCCGGGCGCGCTGGCGTTTGCTTTGACCGGGGGATTGCGACCGGGCCAGGAGGCAGGATTTGCGATGGCGATGACCGCCGTCGCTGCTTACATCGTGGCGCTCGTAGTCATCACTTACTGGCTGGCTCGCCGCGCTGTTCTCGGAGGTGGCACGAAGAGAAGACGCGGCGCCGCTTCCCGGGTAGTCGAAGCTCAAGCCTACGTCGGCTGGCAGATTCCTTTGCTTTCACCGGAATTAGCCGCCGTGGTTGAGAAGGAACTGCGTTACACGATGCGGAATGCGCAGCTTCGTATGATGGCGCTCATGCCCTTGATACTTATCATTCTCAGACTAATGAACAGGCGACAGTTCGACCCGACTGCGGTGGGGGGAAGCGGTTTCATAGCTGAGGTGATGAAATATGGCGAAGGTTTCCTGGCGACTACGGGCGTCCTATATGTCTTCCTGATTCTGTCGGGCCTATCCTGCAACCAGTTTGCTTTTGAACACGCTGGCATGCGCGCGCTGGTGCTTTCTCCCATCAAGCGCAGGACGATTCTTCTCGGGAAAAACATCGCGACGTCCACTGTCGCGCTGGTGTTCTCCGCCGGTGTGCTGGCGGTCAATCAACTGGTATTTCGAGACGTCACGCTTCAGGCGTTGCTGTTCGCGACCCTTAGCTTTGTCGTCTTCGCCTCGTTGATGGCGACGATCGGCAATTGGTTTTCGATCGGCTTTCCCAAGCGCATGAAATTCGGGGCGAGAATGAACGTTTCTGGTGTGGTTGGTGTGCTGTTGATACCGCTGATCGTCCTGCTGGCACTACCGCCCTTGGCATCGGTGGCGGCAGGTTTCGTCGCACAGAGTTTGTTGATTGAGTATGCTACACTCGCGGTCCTGGCAGCGGTTTCCGTGGGGTTCTATTTATTAATACTAGGATCGCAGGGAGAGTCGCTACAGAAACGGGAACTGGCGATACTCGAGGTCGTGACCGATCGAGGCAGTGATTGATTCGGCCAGGGACGTCCATTGATAACCTTATTCCAGTGATGTCCGGTTGATCTCGGACATCTGGGCGGGCAAGACAGATCCCAGATCTCAAATTTCAGATCTCAGATTTCAGATCTCAAATCGGATTTGGGAATCTCAGTAAGAGTCGGCGGCCCCGCCACTACATAAATGGCTCGCAGAAGATTTCGCAGTAACCAGCGCCATGAACCCGCCACTGAGCGCTCCCTTCAAGAGTACTTCCTTTCGACTCCTGCTCCGCAAACGTCAAGGACCGAGCTGCTACGATTGATTCGTGGCGGCGAGGACACTTTCCTCGAATTAAAAGTAAAGCTCTCTAATCCCGAAAAAATCGCCCAGGAAATAGTTGCACTCGCGAATACTGGAGGCGGCGTGATCGTGTTCGGAGTCAACGACCAGTTACGAATCGAAGGGATCGATGACCCAGAGAGCGTCCAGGAGGAACTGGTGAAACTCTGCCGGGAGGACATCGACCCGCCGCTGTTCCCGTTTATTGACCGGATCGCTTTTGACAATGGCCGGCGCATCGTGGCCATGGACGTTGAGGGAAAGCGACGGCCCTATCGAACGCGTGACGGCAGGTTTTATGTTCGGATCGGATCCGAAAAACGCGAGGCGACTCGCGAAGAACTCTCCTCCTTGATGGATGAGGTGCGGCCGCTCGGATTCGAGAACCTGCCGGTTCCGGGCGCGACAATCGGAGACATAGATGAGGCCCATCTGTGGAGTTTCCTTCGTGAGTTTGAGGGCGACGCCTTCGGGAATGCGGGAAATAACGGATACCCGACCAAAGAAGTTTTTGAGCGCGACCTCCTGTTGGCGTCAGAGCGTGCCGGTGAAGTGATTCCGTCGGTGGGCGGTCTGCTGTTGTTTGGGATTAACGAACGGGTCGCTGAGCTTTTGCCTCGGGCGGCAATCTCGGCAGTTCGCTTTGCCGGGGACACGATCCAGTCACCCGTGGTTGAGCAACTTACGATTACTGGCCAGCTGCTGACACTCTATGAAT
>DATKIS010000488.1:0-2321 GCA_035543975.1 Pyrinomonadaceae bacterium | reverse complement strand
AAGCAGCGAGGTACCGGCCTGGGTTTGGCGATTGTTCGCAAACGAATGCAGGAAGCCGGGGGGACCGCCAGGTTGATGGCAGCCGCTAATGGCGAAGGTGCGACGTTTGAACTGCGCGTGCCGTTGTCGGAGCCCCGCTAGACGCCTCTCATAGACAGCACTTCTTGGTGCGCGGCTTTGCCGCCCGATGTGCCTGCCTGCTTTCTGCCTACTGCCTTCTGCTACTGCCTCCTGCTGCTGCTTCCTGCCGCTCTCTTCTCTGGCACGCAACCCGCTAGTGAATCCACTCATAAGGTTCTAAACTAATCAGAAGGGTGAGAAAAGAAAAATTGCGATTACTGATTGTGGACGATGAGGAGGCCTCGCGCTACGGCATGCGGCGGGCGCTGACAACCTTTGGCTATAGCGTTACCGAAGCCGATTCGGCGGAAGCAGCGCGGATATTATTGAAGCAGCAACAACCGGATCTGATGCTGCTCGACGTGAATCTTCCCGGCATAAGTGGACTGGATTTCCTGCGTGAGCTGCAAAATTCCGACGGTGTGTCAGCACCCCCTGCGTTAGCGGGTGGCTCATCTCCAGGAGGCGCCTCGGGTGGGAACGCGCCTTCCCGTCCCCTCGTGATTATCATCACAGCACATGGTTCCGAGAGAATGGCTGTGGAAGCCGTCAAGGCCGGCGCTTACGACTACCTCTCAAAACCTTTCGAACTCGACGAGCTGCGGCTGGTCGTCAAGAATGCGGCTGAGCGAGTGGAACTTCAGCGCGAAAATCTTTCTCTGCGCCGGCGTATAGAAGTCGAGCGGTCTCAGCGTGGCGCACTGATTGGCGCTTCTGAAGGAATGCAGCGGGTCCGCGCCATGATCGAGAAAGTGGCTGAGACGGACGCTACCGTACTTATCCGCGGCGAATCCGGCACCGGCAAAGAATTAGTTGCGCGTGAACTCCACGAGCGAAACAGTGTGCGCAGCCAGGGACCCTTTGTGGCGGTCAACTGCGCTGCGCTTCCTTCAGAGCTGATTGAATCCGAACTGTTTGGTCACGAGAAGGGTGCTTTTACCGGGGCCGCCGCCAGACGTCAGGGTAAGTTTGAACAGGCGCACGGCGGGACGCTGTTTCTTGATGAGATTGGTGACATGAGTTCCAACGTCCAGGCCAAGCTTTTGCGCGCTCTCGAAGAACGACGAATCGAGCGTCTGGGCGGGAATGAGTCGATTCCGGTCGACGTGCGGATTGTTAGCGCGACGCATCGTCCGCTCGAGCAGGAAATCGCCGCCGGTAATTTCCGGGCTGACCTGTTTTATCGGTTGCGGGTAATGACGATCGACCTGCCGCCTCTGCGTGATCGCCGTGAAGACATTCCGCAGCTGGCGGAGACATTCACCCATGCAGCGGCCGCACGCTACGGTTTGCCGTTAAGACAAGTCGGTCAAAGCGCGCTCCGGCGTCTCGTCGAATATGAGTGGCCGGGGAATGTGCGCGAACTGAAGAACACGATCGAGCGCGCAGCGATTATGGCTGAAGGCGAGGAGCTGCGTTCGCAGGACTTGCCGGATGAGATTGTCACGACAGCCGGGCCCGGCAAGATTGCCACTGATGATGGTAATTCGGGCGAAGGTGGTTTGAGCGTCCCGTTTACTGCGGAGTTTCGGGAGGACCGCCGCGAGTTTGAACGCCGTTACATCTCCCGTTGCCTCGAACACACCCAGGGAAACGTAACCAAGGCGGCAGAGATTCTGGGAATGCACCGGCAGTCTCTTCAGCATAAGCTCCGGCAGCTTGGCCTCGGCCGGCGCTATGTAACGGTTGCTGGGGACATGCCTGATGGTTCTGAGGAGTGAGACGCGCAGGACCTTCAATCCGAAATCTGATAGTTCTCCGAAGGAACGATCCACGAAACCTCACGAATTACCACGAAGCTTTTGTTCGTGATATTTCGTGATACTTCGTGGTTCGTTTTTGTGTAGGTCAACGCAGTAAGGTGGGTGGTTCCCAATTGGGACGCCACTGTTTGCCTAACTTGCGTTCTTGAATTCGGCTGAATAGACTCCCAATTGCCGAAAAAGGTTCTATTCAACAGCATTTGAAACGAGAGTTAATCCATGAAAGCACGCATCGACGCAATCATTCAGCGCGACCAGGCCGAGTATCTTGATCGCCTTAGCCCACAAACTGATCAGCTCATGCGAGAGATGGAAGAGTATGGCGGCGAGCATGGGGTTCCGAGTGCCGACCGGGAAGTGGCATTGTTTGTTGAAATCACGGCCAGGGCGATCAAGGCGAAACGGGCGCTCGAAATTGGAATGGCTATTGGTTACACC
>DATKIS010000487.1:0-2319 GCA_035543975.1 Pyrinomonadaceae bacterium | reverse complement strand
TGGCGCTCGAGAAGAGTCGTTACAGGTTCAATTAAGAGGCGAATTGGGCGAGATCCGTCCAGAAGGCGTGATTGAATGGAAGGTGTTCGACTCTTCCGATTACGATCCTTTTCATTCATTTGCTGGAAGTGACGCTATTAGGATGTCCCTGGCAGCCAAAGCCATTGAGGCTCATGGGGGGTCCGCGGAACGCCAGAATGGCAGGTTACGCGTGCGACTCCCGCTTACACCGTAACTTGTCGTTTTCGGTGTTCCGGGCATAACAAGAAACAGAACAGTACCAGGGAGGTCGGTTAGTGGACAAAAAGGACGTTCGCATTTTGGTCGTGGATGACGAGCCCACAATGGCGGATTCGCTCAAGCAGAATCTGGTTGAAGAGGGCTACTCAGTCGACACTGCCGCCACCGGCACGCAAGCAATCGAGTTATTCGATCAAGGTGGCCATCAACTAGCCATCTGTGATTTGTACCTGCCCGACATGGATGGGCTCGAAGTGATGCGTCATATCAAAGACGCTCGGCCCAATACGGAAGTAATTGTGGTCACCGGTCATGGTTCAGTCCCTAAGGCTGTAGAAGCGACAAAAGCCGGCGCATTTGATTTTGTCGACAAGCCCTTCGACTTCGAAGAATTGCAGTTGCGGGTTGAAAACGCGCTCAAGCACCGCGAGTTGGTGACGGAGAACGCGAGCATGCGCCGTCAACTTTCAACTCGAGCGGAGTATTTCAACATCATCGGCTCGGCCAAGTCGATGCAGACGATTTACGAAACGATTGAGTCAGTAGCGAAGTCGGATGCAAATGTTCTGATCGTGGGCGAATCGGGCACAGGTAAGGAACTGATCGCGAATGCCATCCACTACCAGTCCCTGCGCTCCAAGAAACCATTCATCAAAGTTAACTGCGCTGCGCTGCCGAAGGAGTTGATTGAATCCGAACTTTTCGGTCACACCAAAGGCGCCTTCACCGGCGCCCACGCTGATAAGGAAGGTTTAGTGCAGCACGCCGCCGGCGGCTCGTTGATGCTCGACGAAATAGCGGAAATGCCGGTCGAACTTCAGCCAAAATTATTGCGCGTGTTGCAGGAACGCAGTTACCGCAAGATCGGTTCGGAAAAAACCTATGCGGTGGACTTTCGGCTTATTTCTTCTACCAACCGTCCTCCCGCTGACGCAATCCGCGATGGTTTTCTGCGCGATGATCTCTTCTATCGCATCTCGACGATCACCATTCACGTTCCGCCCTTGCGCGACCGCAGTGAAGATATCCAACTCCTGACGGAACACTTCCTGCACATGTACGCCCAAAAATACGACCGGCCTATCGGCGGCGTTTCACAAGCAGCCTATCAAAGACTATTTGGGCATGCGTGGCCCGGCAACGTTCGCGAATTGCAAAACGTTATCGAGCGCGCGGTATTGCTGGCCAAGGGAAATCGGATTGAGCCCGTAGACTTACCGTTCGACAATGGCTCGCTTCCAGAGGGCTCGCCGGCAGGCCCGGGCTGGGACGTACCGCTCAACATGACGCTGGAAGATATAGAGCGGCTTGTGATTGAGAAAACACTTCAGCGCACCGGAGGTAACAAGCAAGCTGCAGCAAACCTCCTGGGGATTTATCGCCCGCGACTTTACAGCAAGATAAGGAAGTACAACATTGATGTGGCATCGCTAATGTCAACGTAACGGCTTCCGCCTGCCAACCGCTTCATGAAACCGAATCAAAGCGAGCCCCTCATTGGGGGTCGTTTACAAAGCATCGACGCACTACGCGGCATTGCGGCGTTGGGGGTGGTGCTTTACCACGCAGTGCTCCAAACTCCTGGCCTGGTCCCGAATAACTTCTTCCGTTGGCCAGTTAATTTGCTGCAGTTCGTCAGTTCGTTTGGCTACATCGGCGTCTTTCTCTTCTTCGTTATCTCGGGATTTTGTATTCACCTGCAATGGGCAAAGTCGCGGGCAGCCGGGCAAACTCGCCCAATCCAGTTTAAGTCCTTTTGGAAACGTCGCCTTCGCCGGCTTTACCCTCCCTACCTCATCGCGTTTGCCCTCTTTCTCTTGATGGCAGCTCTCAGCGTCGGGATCGACGTGACTCATTTCTTTGTTTACGACGTGGTGATGCACCTCCTGATGCTTCACAATTTGGACCCCAAAACCTGTTACAGCATTAACGGAGTATTCTGGACGCTCGCCATCGAGGAACAACTCTACCTTGCCTATTTCTTATTGCTCTTCCTGCGCACGCGCTGGGGTTGGGGTCCAACGTTGATTATCTGTGCCCTGGCACGCCTCGGGTGGTTCTTCTTCGGTCATGCGGTCT
>DATKIS010000486.1:0-2690 GCA_035543975.1 Pyrinomonadaceae bacterium | reverse complement strand
GGTGGTGTAAAAGGTATCCTGAGTTGCCCGGGCCGGATGGTTCTGCGGAATGTTCAGGGCGTCGAAGTTGTAGAAATCAGTTTCGATCTCCCGCCCGTCTTCGATCGCATATCCGAGCGACACAAAGATGTCTTCGATTTTTTCGATCAGCATCGTGATCGGATGTAGGTGCCCGCGCCGCGGACGGCGGCCGGGAAGCGTCACATCAATACGCTCTCGTTCAGTGCGCGCAGCTTCGACCAAATCGCCGAGCACTTTTTCGGCCGCGGCAATTTTGGCAGTGATTTCGCCTTCGCTCTGCTGTACCAGCTTGCCAAAGCTGGCGCGTTCTTCGGATGACACTCGACCTATCAGCTTCTTGCCGGCGGCGAGAGCACTCTTCTTGCCGAGGTGCCTGGTTCGCAAATCCCCCAGCAGGCGTTGCTCAGTCTCGGCCTCCGCTAAGCTCAAGGTCGCGGACGGCTGAGCAGACTCCGCCGCCGCAAAGCCGGCAAAGCGTTCGAACTCTTGCTCGAACGCTTTGCGTGCTGTTTCAACTAGAGCTTTTGGATCGTCCTGGCTTTGACTCTCTGTCATTACCACTTGTCCCGGAGGGCCGCTGAAAACGGACAGCAGCCAGCCTCTAAACAGTTATTGAAAAGTCCGGCCTTTGAACTTACTCAGGCAGCGGCTTTTTCGGTCTTATCTTCAAGCGCACCCTTGGCCTGCGCAGCCAACCCGGAAAATGCTTCGGGCTGATTCACCGCCAGGTCGGCTAACACTTTGCGGTCCAACTCCACTCCGGCGAGCTTCAAGCCATGCATAAGCTGGGAGTAGTTGATGCCATTTAGCCGGGCGGCAGCTCCAATACGCACAATCCACAGACTGCGAAAATCACGCTTCTTCAGTTTGCGGCCCGTGTAGGCGAAATTAAGCCCGCGTTCGACTGACTCCTTGGCCGAGCGATAAAGTTTCGACTTGGTGCCGCGATAACCTTTCGCCAGCTTCAATATCTTCTTGCGCCTTTCGAGGCGCTTATTTCCACGTTTTGCTCTTGGCATTGTTCAGTTCTCCTTAACTATGAATGCAAATAAATTGATGAATGCAGAATTATGAATGGTGAATTACGAAGATTCCGTATTCGATCATCATTCACCATTCATACTTCATCGTTCTCTTATCTCAGCATTCACATTTCATCGTTCCCTAGTCTCTTCCGTACGGCAGCATTGCTTCCACTCGCTTCTGATCGGCTTTGGCGACCAGCACATCGATGTCCAGCAATCGTTTCCGCTTATTACTCTTCTTGGTAAGAATATGGCGTGCATGCGAATGGCCGCGCTTGATCTTGCCGGTCGCGGTGATGCGGAAACGCTTCGCCGCACCCTTGTGTGTTTTTAACTTAGGCATGATTTCTCCATCTCATTTCAAGTTTCATCTCACAGCTCAGATCCCACATTTGAGATCTCAAATCTCAGAAACACTTCGAATCCCAAACCTGCAATCTCAGCTCTCAGCTCTCAGCTCTCAGAATTTGAGATCCTTACTGACAACACTACCCTTCAGTCTTCGGAGCGGTCGGAGGCACAGACTGCACTTCGGCCTGCGGTGCGCTCGGCGCTGGCACTTCAGGCTTCGGGGCTGGCGCTTCAACCTTTGGAGCCGCAGCCTCAGCCTTCGGAGCTGCCGCGTCAACCTTTGGTGTCGGCGACGAATGCGGTGCCGGATGGTCCTTGGCGCTCTTATGTCGTTTAGGTCCCACAATGATAAACATCTGGTTACCTTCCATCCGCGGGCGCGCCTCTACCTCCCCGACATCAATCAAGTCCTTTTCCAGGCGCTCGAGGATTCGTGAACCCAGCTCGCGATGTGTCATTTCGCGACCGCGAAACCAGATTGTGGCTTTGACCTTGTCGCCCTCCTCCAGCCATTCGCGGGCATGCTTCATCCGATAGTCGTAATCGTGATCGTCCGTGCCCGGCCGAAATTTCACTTCCTTGACGGTGATGGTCACCTGTTTTTTCTTGGCCTCATTTGCCTTCTTTTTGGCCTCGTACTGGAACTTTCCGAAGTCAATAATTCGGCAAACCGGCGGGTCGGCAGTGGCGGCAACCTCCACAAGGTCCAGACCTTTCTCTCTGGCGGCGCGAATCGCATCTCGAATATCCAATACTCCGAGCTGCTCACCTTCTTCGCCTATAACCCTTACTTGTGGGACGCGAATCCTCTCGTTAATACGGGCAATCGGCAGGCGCCGGTTATCCGGACGCTGGCCGCGACCTCGAAAGCCTGTAGCTATGCTTCACCTCCTAGAGAAAAGGTCCTAAGTCCAAGGTCCGAAGTCCAAAGTCTTAGTTTTCGACGTTGGACATTGGACTTTGGACCTTGGACTACGTATTGGACAATGCGCGGCTCTGAACGAGCTTGCGCACCATCGTTTTGAACTCTTCGATCGACATCGCCCCGATGTCTCCCTGAAGCCGCTCGCGAACTGCAACAATTCCCTGCTCCATTTCGCGGTCGCCGAGCACCAGCATAAACGGAGTTTTCTGCATTTGGGCGTCGCGAATCTTTGCCCCAATCTTTTCGCTTTTCAGGTTCGTCTCGACGCGCAAACCCGCGGCCCGCAACTCGGCGGCGACCTTCACCGCATAGTCGTTAACTCGATCAGTGATTGGAAGAACCACTGCCTGCAGCGGCGCCAACCACAA
>DATKIS010000485.1:0-12722 GCA_035543975.1 Pyrinomonadaceae bacterium | reverse complement strand
GCCCTCAAAAGTCGCATCGGTGACAATCACTGGCTGGTTGTCGCTGGTCTGGTTTGCGACCCCGCTAACGTCCAGAGCCCCTCCGCATTTGCCACACTTCGCCTCAGACACAGCCGCCCGGTTAAGGTCAACCCGGTTCTTACTTCCACACTTGCTACAGCTAATCACTGGCATGCCGCATCCCCTCTCATAGTGTTACCCATTAGACCCTGGTTCGGGTTCCAAAGTTGGTGAAAGCCCTTGACGCAAATATTGAGACTAGCCGAATAGTGCTTCGACGCGTCCTGCAAGTTCGTAGTACATTTACTTTTCCACCATAATCCACCGGGGCCGCGGTATGCCAGGAATAAACGACATGAAACTACAGGACTTCTTTGCTTTCAGAATAGCGTTGCTGACTACCCTGATGGCTGTTTGCAGCACAGCCTTATTTGCGCAAGCTGAAAAATCCCCTGCGACGTCGCCGCAGATAGCTTTTACTGTCTCGATGACGAAGCCACATACGCACATGCTCGAAGTGGAAGTGCATATTAAGCAGCGGGCCGGGTTTTCAGCTCCGCCGGAAGAGCGACTGGTTATGCCCGTCTGGACGCCGGGCTCCTATCTCATCCGGGAATTTGAGCGTCACGTGCAGGACTTTGCTGCTACGGATGCGGCGGGACAAGCGCTCGAGTGGGAGAAGATAAACAAGAACACCTGGCGGGTAGCGACCAAGGGTTCACCCGAATGGCGCGCCACTTACCGCGTTTACGCAAACGAATTGTCAGTGCGCACGAATGAACTGAATTCGGACCATGCCTTCTGGAACAACGCCGCGCTCCTGATGTATCTCGAAGGATTTCTAAGCGCTCCCTCCACTCTGCATGTGCTTGCGCCCCAGCCCTGGAAGGTGGCCACCGGACTCCCGATTGAACCCGGGCCCCGAAACACTTTCCGCGCCGAAAACTTCGATATTCTCTACGACTCTCCGGTCGAAGTAAGTAACTTCAAGACACTTTCGTTTGAGGTTAAGGGCGTGCCCCATCGCATCGTGATTGATGGTGACGGAAACTACGAGCCGGAAACGTTGCGGGCCGGGGTCCAGAAAGTTGTTGAGACGGAAATTGACTTGATGGGAGGCGAGATTCCTTATCGCGATTACACGTTTATTGTGCACCTGCGTTCCAGCGGCGGTGGGGGTTTAGAACACCAGAATTCGACCGCTCTCGGCTTTTCCCGCTTTGACTTTCGTGCTGCCGCGGCCGATGACGTGAATTCGGCTTCGCCTAACGCGACCCCAGTTCGCGGCTATCGCGGTTTCTACTCCCTGGTGGCCCACGAGTTTTTCCATCTTTGGAACGTTAAGCGTATTCGTCCCGACGCGCTCGGCCCTTTTGACTACACCAAAGAAAACTACACTAAGTTGCTATGGGTTGCGGAAGGGGTCACCGACTACTATGCCCGAGTGGTGTTGCGCAGGTCGGGCGTGGTTTCCGAAAAGGACTTCTTAGCGGAATGCGCCCGGGCCTTCCAACGTTTGCAGGAAACGCCGGGCCGTCTGGAAATGAGCGCTGAGGAAGCCAGCTTCGACACCTGGGTCAAGTATTACCGGCAGGATGAAAACTCCATCAACTCGCAAGTGGACTACTACGCCAAAGGCTCGATCCTCGGATTGCTGCTCGACCTCGAGATTCGCAAGGGCAGCAAAGGTGCAAAATCACTCGACGACGTCATGCGCCATCTCTACACAGAGTTTTACAAGAAGGGCCGCAATTACACCCCTAAAGATTTCCAACAGGCTTGCGAGTTGATGGCCGGAAAGAGTTTGGAGGAATTCTTTACGAAGTATGTGCGCGGTCGCGACGAACTCGACTACAACTCAGCCCTCGCCGCTGCCGGGTTGACGCTACGCACAACCGCCCCCGCCGTGGCCGGTAGACCAGCCGAGCGGGCCTACCTGGGCGCCGACCTTGTCCAGGAAGGTGAACGTTTGCTGGTCAGACGGGTCCATGCCGGATCGCCTGCTTACGAGCAGGGCTTGAACACGGGCGATCAAATCGTAGCCATCAACAGTATGCGTGCGAACAAAGAGTTTTTCGACGCTCGCCTTGCTGAAAAACACCCGGGCGAGTTACTTAATCTGACGGTTTTCAGGTTCGATGACCTAAGCATGTTGCCTATCAAACTGGGCGGACGAGTACCGCCTGCGTATTCAATTGTTCCGGTGGCAAATCCAACTGATGAACAAACCCGAATCTACCAAACGTGGGTGGGCGCGGCGGCCACAAAATAGATGACCCCGGACCACTGTTAGCCGGCCCTCCGCCCGGGTACAATACGGGACGAGAGTTTGATCAGTTTCCTATCTTCTTAATGCCTGAACCCTTCCAACATATACGATTCAATATCGGTGAACGCGTTGCGCGAGTGACGTTCGCTCGTCCACCGGTCAACATCTTCAACATCGCGATGATGCGTGAGATCAATGAGGCGCTTAACCAGTGTTCTAAACATCGGGAGATCGTGGCGATTGTCTTTGAGGCGGCACCCGATTGCCGGGCTTTCAGCGCGGGAGTAGCGGTCGAAGAGCACGGCGAAGAAACGATCTTCCAAATGTTGGACTCCTTCCACGCAATCTTTCGCACGCTCGAACAGCTCGCGCGGCCGACCATCGCGGTTGTCGATGGTGCGGCGTTGGGCGGCGGATGTGAACTGGTGGCTGCCTGTGATATCGCCATTGCCAGCGAACGCGCGCGCTTTGGCCAGCCTGAGATCAAGTTGGGGGTATTTCCTCCAGTGGCCGCTGTGCTACTCCCACGCGTAATTGGCGACAAACGCGCTCGCGAATTGATTCTGACGGGAGAAATGATTGAAGCAGCGGAAGCCATGCGAGTGGGGCTGGTAAACTACGTAGTTCCGACTGAGCAACTGGCGGCGAAGACCGACGAACTGCTGGCAAAGTTAAGGGACCTCTCGGCGGCAGCCCTGGAACTCACCAAGCGAGCCCTTGACCTGGGTCGGGAGCGAACGCTTGAGGCGATGCTGATGCAGGTAGAGGACGTTTATCTTCACGAACTAATGAAAACCTATGATGCAAAAGAAGGCATCAAAGCATTCATCGAGAAACGAAAGCCGGTATGGCGCGATCGCTAACTAAAGTCAGAACCTGAGAAAACGATAGCAGTGAGTAGGGAGACGCGGGCGATATGACATCACTATATCGAACGAAGGAGTTCCGGGTCCTCGGGCTGGCGGCTTTGAGTCTGACTATCGTCTGTACGCTGGCGAGCGGCGCCTTCCGGTCTCTAGCCCAGGGAGGGCGGGATCGAGATGATTCGCGCACGAGTCATTCCCGCGACGTCCTGAGTCCCGAGGCGCGGGAGATGGTGGAGCTGGCGAGCGTCGTAGTTTGCAAAGAACGAATTGTGGATCCCAAAGGCAGCGCGCCGATAGATGACATGCAGGGCCGACCTTCGCTGCCAGTGCAAAGTCCAGAGGCTATCGCCGGCGCCCAGCGCGCCCAGCGCTTGTTACCTATTGCCCGCGAACTGGTAGTGAGGTCGTTGCGCCAACTCACCCGGGACTACAATCTCGCCGGCACCAGGGGAAACAGCTTCAAAATCGAACGGGCAATTACCCGCGTGGAAGCAGTTAAACATGTCCGGCCGGATGTCGACTCGCGTGACAATGCGTCGGTGTTTCTAAGGAACCCTCACACTATTATCTTCGGGACGATATTTCTGGCCGGCCTGCCATCCGATGAAGGAATCATCAGCGTGCTGGCCCATGAACTGGTGCATATCGGTGATGGTGGGCAGGACAGTCTGAGTCTCTTGTTCCGGACGCTTGGCCGCCGCGCCACGCAACTTACCGGGTGGAAAATCAATGGCCAAAAGGCGGAGGAATTAACTTGCGACCTGGTCGGCATGATGGTCGCTCGCGACTACGTTGCCAGGACGCCCAGTTATGAGCCTTTGCCCAGGAGAATCTCCCGTTCGCTGGAACATAACTGCGTAGAACAGGATGAAGGCGACGACGACCATCTCTCACCCAGAAGCACGATACGCGCGCTGCTAACGCTGAGCCCGACGCTTTCCCGTGAGCTGGTTTATGGTCGATGAGGCCTCGTTGTCACGAAATGCTTCCAGCGTTTGAAGTAAAAGTCGAGACCAGACCTGCTCCAGGAAATCATCGCTACATTGACATAAACAAGCGGCCACTCCTACCATCCTTCCCTGACAACCAACTGTGAGGCGCGAATCGAATTGACGGACCCTGCTGCGATCAAACAATCTTGTGTATTAGTTAAGCCAGAACCGTCGCCTTATTCCTCTCACAATAGACAACGTAACGGCAGGCCATCGCTGGTAATCACACTGCTGATTACTGTGATTTTTGTAGTTGCCGCCTGTTCTTCCTGTTCCTCCATCCTCGATAAGCCAAGAGATGTTAGGCCTCTAGTGTTGCGCGATGTTCCTGCTTCTCGATTGGCTTACAGGTTTGAGGCTGACATCCCGGCGCCGGAGATCGTTTCGAACGACGACGCCGGCGATAAGATTGAAGCCATTCAAATAGATTTCGACACGCGCCGGCAAAACGATGCGCTGCTGCGGACTGTCAGGTCCCCCGACGGCCAGCGCGCCCTGGTTCTCTACGGCGCTGAGAATGAACCGAGCCAGGCGTTCCGGATTGACATGTATTCGGCGGACGGCAACTTCCTGCGAAACCTGATTCCTCCAGACCTTTCCTGTGTGTTCCCGGAAGCTGTTTCATGGTCGCCTGACGGGAATTTCATCACTTTCATCGCGCACAAAAATGTGAAGCCGACCCCGACGCCCACGCCGCCAGGCGCCAACGCGCCTGACCTGGAACCGTCTCCAATGCTCTCGGTGGCTCCGGCTTTCCCTCCCGTCAATGTCTTCAACACCGAACAGATCTACATTTGCAACCGTGACGGCTACGACCTCAAACCGCTGACTTCGCGCGAAGGATTAATCTATTTCTATTCGGCGTGGTCGCCAGATAATCAGGCGATAGTGGCACTGGCCTGCCGAGAAAGCGAATGGGACGCGCGCGAAAAAGAGTATTTGATGCCGACCGGACGACCGCGTTTGATTACGCTCGACGGCAAGGAGCGTCTGCTGGATGACCGCTCTACCGAGGCTCCGCCGGTTTGGTCTCCCGATGCCTCCAAAGTTGCCACGGCCTTCAGTACGGATGTGATGATTTATGACGCGGGAGGCGCTAAACCAACCCAGGCCCGCATTCGTTTGCACGATGCAATGCTGGCGGCTTCGCGGGCCCATGAAGAGAAGTTGTCGGGCGGAAACAAGCAGGGCGAGGGTGATAACAGCCAGGGAGTAGGAAATGAGACGGCTGCTTCGCCCGTACCTGCATCATTCAATCCTATAGTTCGTCTGGAGTGGACCAAACCGGAAGCGCTCTATTTTCAGACCGCCTACGTCAGATTAATTCCGAATGAGCCAATCAATACCTTCCAACGCTGGCACCTCCTGTTTCTTAGTCCGCAGGCAGCGATCCTCCGGTAGCAGCTTCTATTTCAGCTTCAGGACCCAGAGATCCGGCCATTCCCCGTTGCGCGCAAAAAAAGGAGGCGTTGTTTCTTGCGAAACAACGCCTCAAAGTTTCGGAATTAACCCGAAGTTAGAAGTTAAGTCTAACCATCAAATCGATTAGCCGGCCGCCCGGATCGTTTGTGGTCGAGATATCCTGGTAAGCGGTGGTGCTGCCAAGCTGTCCGAACGTATTACCGAAGGCGGTAATACCTACCGTGTCAGCCGCCCAACCACCAACGCGGAAGTTCGCGTGGTTCAAGGCATCAAGGAACGTTGCTCTAAACTCGAGGTTACGAGACTCGCCGAGCATGACCTTCTTGGCCAGGGTCACGTCGAACTTGAAGAACTTCGGTCCGTAGACAATCAAGTTGTTGAAGCCGCATTCGCCGGCATATCTGGACAGGCAGTTACCGTAACCCGCGGGGGCAATAAATCTGCCTGTCGGACCGCCGGTACCAAACGTGGTTCCGTAACCACCGTTGGCGGTATTGGTCACGTCGATATTGAATGCCTTTTGCGTGTTCAGGATGATGTCGTCAGGCAGGTAAGTGACGACATTCGGTCCCTTGCGAACTTTGATTTCCTTTTGCAGGTCCTTCCGGGTCATTCCGACGAGTTGTACGTTGCCGAGGCTAAAGGGCGAACCACTCTGCCAGCGAATGGTCGGCAGTAAAGTCCAGCCCCCGACAAAACCGTTGGCCAGCCAATTAGCACCTGAGAAGAACTTTCGGCCGTTGCCGAAAGGCAGGTCATAGGTAGCGTCAAACTTAAACTGGTGCGGAAGATCAAAGGCCTGAACGTTCTTGGCCAGCTTCAATCCACCTTCTCTTTGCGTGAAATCAGCATAAACCACGCTGCTTGAAGCATAGGCGTTTGATTGCGCCTTGGACCAAACGTAGCTGGCCTGGAAGCGTAATCCCGTTGACATGCGGCGACGCACCTCGATGATGCCCGAGTCGTACCATGTCTTCGAGCTGTTATCCACGGTGTACGTGCCGTTTACGCCTGTCGTCGGATTGACGTAGAAGAAGTTAATCGGACGACCGTTGGCGATTGCATTCGCCCGACGCGCGGCGTTGTTTTCATAATTCGCGCCGCTGCCGAAACCACCGATGCTGGGAGCGTTCCTGGAGAGGGCGGCTACCAAGGTGGTATTGGCAAAATTGGTTGCGGAGTAGCGGGCCGGGTTGTTGGGGTCAAAGGTGGCCGCGGTGTTGAAATAAGACAACGCAATTGGCAAAGGCGACGTGCCGGTGCCGGCGCCAAAGTAGGCAAATGAGGCTCCGCGGCCTGCCGCGATGTTCGCATACAGGTTCGCTTGAGCCAACTTAAATTCATCCGCAAACCCGTTTTCGATCGTGTTGAACTCGTTGAGGTTGTATTGGCGTTGTAGACCTACGCCGCGATTGCCTACATAGCGAAATTCAACCACGGTGTTCTGGTCGAGTTCCCTTTGATAACCGATGCTAAAAGAATGCACTTTGCCGGTTTTCAAGTTGGGGTCGAACACATTGGTGGAGTTGGCGGTGGTCAAAGTAATGGGATAGGCGGGAGTCGCTGAAAACGCCGCTGGAGTTAGATTCGGATTACCTGGAGTTCGCAGGTTGGTTCCCACCGTCATATTACCAATTGCCAGACTGCGCGATGCTGACAGACTACCACCAGGATTAGAACCCAAAATGCTGCCCAGAAGGTCGAATCCCTCGCGGACAAACGAAACTGAATAACCGCCGCGAAACACGCTCTTTCCGCTTTCGCCAGCAATACTACGCAACAGGCCCGAGTCACCAAAATTGGGACTCCAAACTACGCCTACGGACGGCGCCAGGTTGTCCATGTCGGAGGGATAAGCTTCTTCTCCGATTTCGGCAGCGATAACCCGAGGCACTGAACCAGTCAAGGTCCCAGGCTTAAAGAGGTTTCCCTTGCCTGACAGTCCAAACACCTGGTCGTAGGTTTCCGTCTTTGCGTAGTTATCACTCAGGACTTTGAACGCAGTCTGTGGCTGCCAGCGAATGCCATAGTTTACGGTGAGAGTCGGGCGCATGCGCCAGCTGTCTTGAACGAATAAACCATACGTGTTCTGTTCGGACTTGCGAGTTTGGGGAGCATGGAGCTTATAGCCACCATCGTCCGATAGGTAGGCAGTGGCAGTGAAACCACTGATGCGTCCAACCAGGGTGGCATATAGATTTCGCGCTTCCGTCAGTTGCGCAGCGCTCGCACCAGGTAGACTGGCTGCAGTAGCAGCAAACATGCTGAAGGCGGTGCCTTCGGTTGAATCCAATCCAAAAGCAATTGAGGGAACAATTCGCCCGATTGAGGTGGAGGTAGCTTTGATCAGTTTATACTGACCACCGAAACTAAAGCTGTGATTGCCTTTGAGCCAAGTCACCGTATCGGTCAGATCATACGTAGGTGTATTGCGATTACTGTATGAGTTTCGGGACGTAGCAGTGGTTACGCCAGCCGCACCGATGCCCAGGTCATAACCACCCTGAAATCCATAATCCCCCACCGCGATTCCCGGACTAAACTCTGATAGACCCGAGGAGACGGCATAGCGTGCTTCGTTGACCACGTTGCGAGTAAGGGTCGAACGAAGGGCTGCAGAATAAGAGTTACGAAACGAGCCCTGGGTGTATGCAGGGAAGCCGGGAAAGCGTTCGTCCTGACTATTCAGAAAATCCTTTGACGGCACGAACCTTTGCCGGTTGGTCACGAATTCGACGCTATGGTTTTTGGTAACGTTAACGTCGAAACGCAAAGCCAGGAACTTTCGGACCTGTCCACCCTTCGGAGTAAAGTTGTAGTTCTGACGATTTGGGTCGTTGGTAATTGGGGTAAACGTTCCGTTGGTTTCCGCGGCTGTGCGAATCTTGGTCAACAGAGCGGCCACGGTCGGGTCGGGAGTCGACAACTGACCGTTAGCAGCCGCGATTGTGTACACGTTTCTCGTCTGGGTTACGCCATTAACGATGTATGAGAAGTTACCTAATTGGGCGTTGGGGTTAAGCACTACGCGCGTTCGGTTGAGCGACTCCGGTTGGCGAAACTCTTCGTAGTTGACGAAGAAGAAGGCTTTGCCTTTTCCGGAATCAACGCTTCGGCCACCGATTCCAAACTTGGGGAAAGGTAGCGCACCGCCAAACCGGCCACCGTATTGATTCAATTGAATCTGGTTCTTCGGCAAGCGGTCGCGGTTATTGAACCAGTAGTTGGCATTCAGCGCCGTGTTTCGGTGCTGCCAAAACAGGCCGCCGTGATAGTCGTTGGTTCCCCGCTTGGTGATGAACTTGATTTGTACGGCACCGTCTCCGGAACTCTCTGCACCCGGAGTAGCGGTTGATACGGTTACTTCCTCAATTGCGTCGATGCGGGGACGGACGTAAGTGAAATATCCATCACTCGAACGAAGCAAGTTGTCCTGAACGTCGACACCGTCAATCGTAATGCTCAACGAGCCCTTGGGTAATCCGTTGATTGAGGCGGCGCGCGGGCGACCAACGGTGGCTGTTCCCGGAAGTAGCCCCACCAAATCGAGCGCATCTCTTGAGGCAATCGGGGTTTCGGTAATCTGGCGGCCAACAATCGTACTGGTAACCGCGGCCGTTTGAGTTTGGAGGATCTCGGCCCCACTAGCGACGACCACGCTCTCCTGAATGCTGCCAGGCTCAACTGCTAGGTCCACGGTACTGGGCACACCGGCATCGACCTTAACGTTCGTCGCGATTGTTGTCTTAAAGCCCTTTGCGGTCACACTCACCGAGTAGATCCCACTGGGAACAGCGGGTATTCGATAGGTTCCGTTTTCGCTGGTATTAGCAGTAAATTCCTTACCGCTTAGACCCTTTGCAGCGACTGTTGCATTGGGGACTACCGCACCGGTGGGGTCGACAACTGTTCCACCAATCGAGCCGGCAGTTTGAGCTTGGGTTGCGAATTGAGCAAGGGAGATGAAACCTAACACTAACAGGAGACTTAGAACCTTCTTCATTTGTGTCCTCCAAAGGCTTAGACTGGAATATCGGATTGTTTGAACGGATTTTAACTTGAAGTGAGTCTCAAATTCGCAACAGTTGTGCCAAGTCGATAAGACCTGATTTCGTGGATTTTTTGTTTTCAACCAATGAACTGCTCTCCATATTTATGGATAATCTTTCCAATTCTGGATGTTCCTCCGCGACCGCTCATCAAAAAACCAATCAAATCCTACCTGGAAGCTACTCGCTTCATCGTTGCACATTCCAGTTTTACAACTCCCAAACCTTCGCACCGACCGGAAAAAAAAGAATGGCGTTGCCTCGTTTAGAAGCAACGCCATTTTAGAAGACCCGCGTTAACAGGCTGAACGTTTAGAACTCAAATCGACCAACGAATTGAACAATGCGCTGGGGGTAGGTCCCGGTAATGCGACCAAACACATTGCTGCCGATATTTGAAAACTGTGCATTGGGAAAGAAGATCGATCGATTTATCACGTTGAAGGCTTCACCGCGGACCTGGAATTTCAGGCCTTCAGTGATGCGGATATTCTTGATAATCGAAGCGTCCCAATTGAAGTACATCGGGCCGACCAGGAAGTTGCGTTCCATGTTGCCCGTTTGTCCCGGAGCAACGCTGAAAAACACCTGGCCAGGGAATGTCTTTACACCACCCGCCAAGCCAATCGGGTCATAACCCAAAGTGGCTGCGCCGCCGGTAGTACCAGCGATCTTGGGTGCAATAACACCGTTCTGGCACTGCGACGGGTCAATGTTCAGAACATCCGGATTAATAAAGAAGACGCCACAGGGCCTACGGAAAACGCCGAGGAGCTTCCGTACTTCTTCTTTGCTCAGGTTGGTGTTTGCCGACTGACGACCTGAACGGCCGGCACGATTAAGAGTGCCGCGCGTATCGGCGATGGTGAACGGGGTTCCGCTGCTCATACGAACGATCGACGTAAACTGCCATCCACCGATCAATCGGTCGAGCCATGGACCCGCGTCCGTGCCCCAGTGCTTGCCCCTGCCGAATGGCAGTTCGTAAATCCCGTTGAAGTTAAAAACGTGCGCCGTATCGTAATCGGAGCGCGCGTATTCGAGTTCACCGCCCAGGACGTTATCGATCAATGGTTCGAAGCGGGTCTGGCCGGTACCGGGAGCATCGGTCAGAGTCTTCTGGAACGTGTAATTGGCCTGGAAGGTCAAGCCCTGATTGAACCGGCGACGTACTTCCATCTGGAAGGAGTCGTAGCGGTACTTGGCAGCGTTCGTTAAAAGGTCAACCACACCGGTGTTTGGGTTGTTGAGAAACAGGCTGTTGCCAATTCCGAACGTTGACAGATAAACGAAAGCCAATTGGCCTGCGTCGCCGGCCCGAATCGGATTTATGGTATTGGAGAAAGCCAGCGGGTTGCCAAAGACACTGTTGTTCAGTGGCGCCTGGTTCAGAAGTTGTAACGGCTGGCAGGCAGGCCTGGCGGCAGAAACAACACAGTTGACCTGAGCGTCTCCGTAAAGAGCAATGTTGCTCCGGGCGCGGTTGAAATCCGCCAGGAAACCGTTGCTGAAGATCTTGACCTGATTAAAATCGAGACCACGCACGAGATTGTTGCTCTGGCCGTGGACATAGCGCAGTTCAATGGCCGTCTGCCAGCCAATTTCGCGCTCGATTCCAATGTTGAACTCGTCTGAGCTTGGCACCTGAAGATCAGGGTCAATCGCGAAGACCGTACCAAAGTTAGCGGCCTGCTGGTTGTTGAGCGTATATGTCCGCGGTACCGACAGCGCCGGCGCCGGGATTGTTGGAAGTGAGCTGACGCGGAAGTTTCCGGTTCCCGCAAGCCCTGTTGTCAGACCCGCGTTGCCGGCCAGAGCATTATCCGCGGCACGCGACCACTCATCGTTAACAAAGCTCCTTCGGTAACCGCCACGGATAACCGTGCGACCTTCGCCGGGCATTAGAGCGTTCAAAACGCTGTTCTTGAACGTAGGCGAGTAGGCAAAGCTAACTATGGGAGCAAAATTGTTTTTGTCCCACTTAAAGAAGCTCTTGCCATTACCATTGACGCCCACGAAATCGTAGGTGCCGTTAGGATCCAGAATGGCTGTTCGGACATCGCGACCGCCAAGAACCGGCTCCAGGACGAGCCCGTTAGCTTCACGGATCGGAGAGAACAGGTCATAGCGCAAACCGATATTCAACGAAAGCCGGGGGGTGACGCGCCACTGATCCGAAACGTAGAACGAGTAGTTATCGAAATCGAGTTCGCGCAACGGGGGAACCGCCGTCAAACTGCCCGTCTTGCTCGCCGCTGTAAAGGTCTGGGTGGCAGTTCCAACCAAACCGCCCAGCAGAGCCAAGAGACTATTGGCGGTAGCAACGGAGCTGATGCAGTTGACGCCGGTCGCAGCAACGCAACCGGAGGCGGCGTTGAACGAGGCGACCGAGAAACTTGGAGTCGAGCCTCCACCGATCGTGTAGGTCGGGCGATAGGACGCACCGAAAGCGCCCGGACCGAAAGGATGAATCTTGAAAGCCTGAAACTGTCCACCGAAGCGAATTGAGTGTGAACCACGTTCCCAAACGGCATTATCCTGAACATTGTAGATGTCGGTATCACGACCCTGGGGATCAAAACCGATCTCAGGATTGTTAATAAGTGGCACTACAAAGTAGTTGGTCGGCTCTGCACCGTTCACGCCGAACGTCGGATCGCTCCGCTGCCAGCCGCCACTCACCTCATTGGTGAGAGTCGGCGTCGGCGACCAACGCCATGAGAGAGCTAGAAACTTGGTGTGCGCATCCTGGAATCCTGACGGGGTCGAGCCATAACAGCACGCAACTGCGCCCTGTTGAGCTTCCAGGTCATTTCGCATAAGTAGTTCTTTCTTGTAGCTATACACAACCTTTACTGCCTGGCTGCTGCTAACCTCATAGTCAAAGCGGGTGGTAATGCCCTCGCGATCCTGATTATTGGCGCGCGAGAAAGTTAATCCGGTGGTGTTGAACTGGTCACCAAGAGTAACGTTGTTACCCGCGGCGGGAAGGTTTGCGATTATGCGGCTGGCGATAGTTGGATCAATCCCCGTCGGAGGAGTGCCTGCCAAGCCCGCTGCTAACGTGAAGATGTTGAAGTTTCGGACCACTCCCGCATTATCGCGGAAGGTGAAGATTCCTGTA
>DATKIS010000484.1:0-7251 GCA_035543975.1 Pyrinomonadaceae bacterium | reverse complement strand
TCCCAACCACTCATATCCGGCATGCCAACGTCGGTGAAGATAGCGTCGAAATTCTCTTTTTCAAAGATCGACAACGCCTCTCTTGCACTCTGTGCCAGCCTGACCTCACATCCTTCGGTTTCCAGTATGTCGTGCAGGAGTTCGCGCACATGTTCTTCATCATCAACTACCAGGATTCTTAGCGCAGTTGCCGGCCCGGGCGAAACTGTAATTCTGCCTAGTTCTTTAACCGGGCGAGGATTAGCCACAGTTTCGGTGATGGGCAACCTGATACAAAAGCTCGTGCCTGATCCGACCTCGGATTCAACCTCCACTATCCCTTCATGTCGCCGGATGATTCCGTAACTCACCGCGAGGCCAAGTCCCATGCCGGCCTTCCCTTTGGTGGTGAAGAAGGGATCGAAAACGCGGAGGCGCACGTCTTCTTGCATGCCGATCCCGGTATCTCTCACAAATACATTAACGTTGTCGCCGGATTCTGCCACGGCAAGGGTAAGCGTGCCTCCGTGCGGCATGGCGTCGACAGCATTGAAGACCATATTGACCAAGACTTCGCGGAGTTCCGACTCGTCCCCCATAATCAACGCGGTGCAGTTAACTTGCAGATCGATGTTGATGTGTACATTCTTCGCCTCGGCCCAATCTTTCCAGCGCGGGCGAGTGATCTCTCCGACGTCCAACAGCAGTTGGCCCATGTCTACCAGTTCGAAGTCATGATCACGTCGCTGACGAGCGAAATCCTGAATCCGCTTGATCGTTTTCGCGCCGTCTTTGGCCGTCTTAATCATTAGATTGAGACCTTTATCAATCTTCTCTATGTCTCTCGTTCCCAGCAGTAGTTGCGCGCGGCCAAGAATCCCGGCCAACGTGTTATTGAAATCATGTGCGACGCCAGAGGCAAGTTCGCCGAGTGCGGACATCTTTTCCATCTGCGAATACTGCTCGCGGATGCGTTCTTGTTCGGCAATGTAATGGTTCAGTTCGGCGACGTGGCGTTCGGCCGCGGCAGCGTGAGCAGCGGCCTCCTCGGCTTTCGCCGCGGCTGCCATCGCCTCTATGTTCTTAAGATAGATTCGATACGTGAAATAGACGCAGACAACTATCGGAATCGCTGCTACCACCGCGTAGAAGCCGGCTACCACGATCAACCTGGCGAGGATTCCGGCTGCCGATGCGCCGGCGAAGTAAGTAACCGATGTCCATTGATAGTACTTGGCCCACGTGTGCCACACCGGATTATCGATTTTGAATGCCGCCAGCACTGCCACCAGAACGGAGTTGGAAATGTATTGGATTAACGCCATCACGCAAAGTGCACTGATGAAGTTCGCGGAAAAGCTCGACAGCGGGAGATCCGCGATCGATCCGTAGCAGAACCGCAATATCCACACGGTGATAAATGTAGAGCAAGCCATGACGGCCGCATTGAATGCTACGGTCATCGGTTTCCGGCTGAAACTGAAAGACGAACAGAAGGCTTCGGCAGCTGCCAGGAGGATGGCTGCCTCGCCGCCGTAGAGAAGTAGCGTTAGGAAAATCAGTGTGTCGGAAACGGAAATATGGGAGCTCAGCTGCGGTATTCGAACCGAGAGACGGGACCCCAATCCCAGGGTAATCAGGGCCACCAGCAGGAAACGCAGGTCCAGCCTTTGAGTGGATAGATGGTAAGCAGAGAAGATGGAAGCAGCGGCTCCCAGGCAGATGATTAGCCGCATGTAAGGAATCGTATATCGTTGTCGGCCGATTGTGTTCTCGCTCATTTGTCTATGTCCTTGTTGCTTAGGGAAGTCCTCAGCTAAACGCTGGATTGCTCCAACGCTGACTACGCCATGAAGACTGTGTCGTAACAGCCTCTGAGCTTGAAACCGATTCGCTCGAAGAAGACTCGCGCCCGCCGGCTTTCGACGTTGACGAAGATACATAGAGAGTTCGTGCGGTTTAATAGGTTCCGACTAAGCTGCGACATGCAACGAGAGCCGTAACCCTGGCTTCGTTCCTTTGGGTCAACATAGATGCCTTCGAGATAAACCACCTGCGGGGTCTCCGAGATAACATCCGCTTTGAAAATCAGGCGGTCGTCTTCCACCCAAACCCAGACACGTCGCAGCTCGATGCGGCGCGCGCACCGCAAACGAAAACCGATCGGGTCAGCTTCAAGCGGGTTGATCCCACTTTCGGCAAACGCCATCTCACCCTGAATCAGCATTACCTGTTCGAGATCATCGAGAGTTGCGAGGCGCAGATAGCGGGAGGGTTCATCTGCTTCTGCCGGCTGCTGCAACTCGAGCAATAGTTCGCGGCCGAAGCGGCGTGGCGCTTGCCCAAGGCAAGCATAATGTCTCCAGAATTGGTCCATCACAGCCACCTCCCCCATGATCATGTGGGCGGTCGGGCAGCTTCGCGCGAACCGTGCGAAGCAGGCCAGCGCTTCTTCGCTGCGGGTTTCGACAAGCGTGGCATGACCGATCAGCGCCACACCTTCGAGCTTGCCTTCATCGTCACGGCAAGCCTGGAACACACCCCGGTTAAGGGGACTTTCCAAGCCGTTATCCAGAATATGTCCCCCCATTACGAAGGTATGAAGAGGACGTTCGCGCAGGAACGCCAAAACTTCTGCCTCCTGTCCAGTCTTAAGGGGTTGAACCGATAATGAATTGGTCCCTGTAATTGTCCGAACCATCGTGGTTAGGGCCACATCGTCTGAATTCATTGCAGTGGTTGTTGTTAAAGTCATGAAGTCAGTCCTCATCTTGCTAAAGGGTCAAAAGGGGGAAGACGAGCGTCGGGGGCGTGACACCCTTTACCGTCTCAACTAATTATTGCTCGGTATCTACCACAATCGGCATTGATGTTGTGATGTCACCACTGTTCGTGGCTGACAGTGCCTGAGTACAGGCTTCGCTTCGAAGCGTGCTATCGCCAAATAAGACACCATCGCCAATTAACACGCCGTCGCCGATTAAAACTCCGTCGCCGAAGAGTACGCCGTCGCCGAACAGGACGCCGGAACTCATGAAGACCGTGCCATCGCCGATGAGAACGCCGTTGCCGGTCAAAATCTTGTCACCGATCAAGACTCCGCTGGACAACATCGTTGTGTCGCCGATCAAAACGCCGTTCGTTAAGTACCAGCCATCACCAATCAGGACACCCGGGTTGTAGATTCCTTGATATTTGAAGATCAGGTTGGTTCCGGTCGCGTAATGCCAATTCAAGATGATGCCCTGCGACCAGGTAAAGGTCTGTCCTGCAATAGCCGTCTGCGGTATTGGAGGAACCAGTGTGGTTAAGAGTGGTGAGCCCACCGGAGTGGCTGGGGTCAGATCAGTGCGGATCAACCGGGCCAGGCGGACCGCTCCGTCGATATTGATCTGGCCTGCGCCCTGCTCAAACATGTTGTAGCCTGGCAGCGTCTGGGCCGTGTACATCAAAATAGTTTTGATCAGATTCGGAGTTAATTTTGGATTCGCCTGCATGAGCAGGGCTGCCGCGCCGGCGGCGACGGGCGTAGCCATGGACGAGCCGTTCATGTACATCATCCGGCGGCTATCAGCCTGACTCACACCCGCGTCAAGGGCCGGATTTTGCGTCACCAGGTAATTGTCCAGTGCTTGGGCACTGATAACCTTATTACCGGGCGCGACGATATCGGGCTTAATGAGGTTGTCGTAACGTTTGATACCAAAAGCATCAATTGAGGAGCTACGCGTGGGTCCTCGCGAGCTGTAGCTGGCAATTCCATCATCGTTGCGGACGTCTGTGCCGAAACTGTTGGCAGCGCCCAAAGTAATTGCCGAAGGCTCGTTTCCCGGCGAGTGTATTTGGCCATACACTTTCTGACCCGCCTGGTTTTTGCCGTTGTTACCCGCAGCGGCGACAACGACGATCCCTGCATCGACGAGACGACGGACAGCGAGGCAAACAGGATCGTTCTTGTACGAATCAACGGCCGGTGCGCCAAGGCTAAGATTGACGACGCGAATGTTATAGGCCGCGCGGTTAGTCATTACCCAATCGAGGGCGCGAAGTGTAGCCGATACAGAGCCTGAGCCTGTGGCGCCCAGCACGCGCAAATTGATGAGATCGGCATTGGGCGCTATGCCTACATACTGAGCTTGCGAGATACGACCGTTACCCGCTGCTATCGAAGCTACATGCGTGCCATGTCCATATGGATCGTCCGTACGTCCTTCGCCGGTAAAATCACGGTTAACGACCACCCGCACCTTGTTGCTGCGATCCAAAAAAGCTGCGTGATTGACGTCAATTCCCGAATCAAGAATGGCGATGCCAATGCCTGTGCCGTCCAAACCAGTGGTGTTGTTGCCATTGGTCTCACGCACTGCCTCGGCTCCGGTTGTCATTGAGATATGACCGAAGGGTATGTTCTGACGATCCAGAGACACAAAACTGACGTTCCGTTGATTTGAGATGGCCTCAACGGCCCGAATCGGTAGGTCGACAACGGCGGCCTGGAAATGCTTGAACTGATGCTTCAGCTTTCCATTGTGACCAAGAAGGAGAGGGGTAAGTGATCCGCCCGGAACATTTGTGTACTGAATAATGACTGGAACGCGCTCTTGACCTTTCGCACTCCGCGCCAACTTGCGCAGATCAGGCGAGATTTTGTCTTCTACCGAGAAAATCTCCTGGGCGTGGACTCTATCCGGAATGAAGTTCGGCACACAGAGCGAGATCAGCAACAAGAAAAGACTGATCCGCTTTACGAGGGGGCAACTCATTGGATTCTCCTTAATCACACGGTCTTCAGAAAGTTAGTCGATGGTGGACCAGCTAAACCCTGAAGCCGCCATTGGTGCAATAAAAGGTCGCATTCCTCCGAAAGCTGACGCCGAATAGCGCCAGGCACAGATACAAAACGGATAGATTTAGTCGGGAAAATCTAGTCGGGAAAAACCGGGAGAGTTGAAAAGGGGCGCCAGTATTACAGACGCCCCGTTGTGCGTCAACAATAATTTGCGCTCAATGCATGCAAGCCGTGTTGTCTCCGTTTATCGCTGCAGATTGTGCCTGTAAAAAAGTGTCGCCAATCATGATTCCATCACCAATCAGGATCCCGTCACCAATCAGGATGCCGTCGCCAATCAGGATGCCGTCGCCAATCATAATGCCGTTTCCCAGCAGCATATTTGACTGGAGTAAATAGCTGCCGTTACCCAACGGACCGCCGCTGCTGATTAAGATACTTGTGCCCAGCGTGACCCCGCTCGACATTCTGGAAACGTTTATTGATTGAGTCGACTCACCCTCCACGACACCATCATTGAGGATGTAACCCTTCTGATAAATTCTCTGATACAGACTGGCAAGACCGGATCCAGTGGCATAACCATGATTCAGAGTAATACCCTCCGCCCACATGCACGTCTGACCGGCAATAGTCGTTTGGGGCGCTGGAGGTGCGGCTGTCAACAGTGGCTCGCCGACAGCGGTGAAGGCATTCAAGTCGCTTCGCACTAATTTAGCCAACTGCACAGCGCCTGAAATGTTGATTTCACCCGTACCCTGCTCAAACATATCCGCGCCTGCAATCGGCTGCGCCGTTTGAGTCAGAATAGACTTAACCAGGTTTGGCGTGAGCGTTGGATTTGCCTGGAGCAGGAGTGCCGCGCCACCCGCCGCTATTGGAGCTGCCATCGATGTTCCGCTTAGGTACATCATCTGATAGTTATCCAGCGAACTGACCTCGGCATCTAATTCCGGATGAATTGCTAAAAGGTGATTGGCGGATGCGGCAGCGCCGACGATTCTGTTACCCGGGGCAACCAGATCCGGCTTCACGATGTTGTCGTAATGTTTCATCTGGCTCGCGTCAGTCCAGTAACTGCGAGTTGGTCCGCGCGAACTGTATGTGGTCACGGCATCGTCGCCGCGCACATCACTACCGAGGCTATTGGAAGCACCGACCGTAATCGCTGAGGGCTCGTTACCTGGAGAATGAATCCGGCCATAGACTTTTGTCCCCGCAGAGTCTTTGCCGTTATTTCCCGCAGCTGCGATAACGATGACCCCCGCGTCTACCAGGCGGCGAACGGCTTGGCAGACTGGATCATTCCAGTAAGCATCGACCGCCTGTGTTCCGATACTTAGGTTGACGACCTGGATGTTATAGGTAGCGTGAAAGCTAAGAAGCCAATCAAGTGCAGCCAAAACACTGGAAGTAGATCCCAAACCCTGCGAGTCGAGTACTCGCAGATTTATCAGGCTGGCGGCGGGAGCAATCCCAGTGTAATCACCGTTTGTAGGTGCATCGCTGCCGGCCGCGATCGAAGCGACGTGCGTTCCATGGCCGTAGACATCGTCAGTTCGGTTTTCGCCGGTGAAGTCCCGGCTGCTGATAACTCGACTAAGCCCGAGATTGTTCCGGAACGAAGAGTGGTTGGCGTCGATTCCCGAGTCAACGATAGCAATACCAATTCCGGTACCGTCCAGTGTGGTGGTAATGGGAATCCCGAGCAGAGAAGTCACGGTTTGCACGCGGATCGCCTCGGTACCGCTAGTGGTTGTGAGATGTCCAAACGCTTTGATCGGCTTATCAAGAGAAATGTATCTGACTTGACCATGCGCAGCCAGGGCTTCAACGGCGTT
This sequence comes from Pyrinomonadaceae bacterium, assembly GCA_035543975.1. Classification (GTDB taxonomy): domain Bacteria; phylum Acidobacteriota; class Blastocatellia; order Pyrinomonadales; family Pyrinomonadaceae; genus PSRF01. Next base: position 642 of record DATKIS010000484.1, on the reverse strand, counting down.
GATGGGCAGATTCACAAGCCGCGCATTGATGTTGCGGAAGTTAAGCGCAGAAGCCGCGCCGCGGTTGAGCAATAGCGAGTCAAGTTGATCGCTGGAGGCGTTCTGTTCGAACTGAACGATCACATTTATCCCTTGGCGATTTGATTGCCCTCGCACACGTTTCAATAAGTCGGCTGAGATTTTTTCGGAGGAGTCCGGCCTGGATTGGGCGAGTGCGTTTCTTTCGCTCGGGAAAACAGCGCTGAGATAGACCATCATCAAAATGGGGACCAGTCGAAGTATGTCGTGGGAGGTAAAAATCACTTGGTTGCTCCTTGGGCAATCGAACCGCTTCTGAAATTAAGAGAGCGTTTTATCCTCAAGTTGGCTAATGTATGACCCGCCTATCGCAACACCTGTACCATCCTGTCTGTCTCCGGTTTTTTAGCTTCTCTCAGGTACCTCTCACTACTCTTCGCGTGGGCTGGTCCTGAAAGAAATAGAGACGAATCTTCGTAAATACGGAAGGTTGAACCGAAAACCGCTGATGCTCATTACGTGTCCCGTGGGTGGACAAAACTGATGGGACTGCTGAGAAACCGTTCGGGCGTGCGCCCAGCACATGATGCAGAATCTCGCAGGACTCACTATCACGCCGTAGCA
>DATKIS010000483.1:0-3455 GCA_035543975.1 Pyrinomonadaceae bacterium | reverse complement strand
TCAGTTGCGCCCCGCTGCGTGAAACACTGGTGATGGCCTTGAAGGTCTCACGACCCGGGGATTGCCCCCGCGCCGGGCCACTGTCTCTGCTCTTCTGGGCCGAGCGCATCAATGCTCGTCGAGCTTCAGTTTCGCCGCATCAATCAATTGATTATTTCCCTCATAGTCTGGCGTGAGATGACCACCCGCTGACGCAGGTGGTTCTGACAAGGGTGGATATTGATGTCGCTGGTAAACCGGGTAGGCCTCGGTCCGCAGATGCGCCGGCATGTGATGACCGCGCCGGTTGGTGCGTTCGTGTCGCAAAGCAGAGATGTCTATCGGCGCAACTACGATTCTCTCACCCGGTCCTGGCGAAGCCTGCGCCAGAAGGCGGCCGTCGAAGTCCACGATTTGACTCCCGCCCGGCCACGAATACGGCGGGTAATGTTTCAAGCTGGCGCCCTGATTCGCGGCCACGACGTATGACATGTTCTCGAGCGCGCGACAACGGTTAACGATGGTCCACCAGTCCATCGGCTCAGTGGCTCCCCATGGATCCATATAGGCCGAAACCCTAATCAGCACTTCTGCGCCATTCGCCGTCAACTGTCGCATCGCTTCGGGAAACAGCCAGTCGTAACAGATGGCGCAGCCGAGGCGGCCGATGGGAGTGTCAGCGACGGGGAAGAGCGGCAGGTCGTAGCCCTCAAGGTCGTGCGGACTCGTGTGTACCTCATAAGGAATCCAGGTGTTGACCTTGCGATATTTGAACAGGATCCCTTCCGGACCAATCAGGCAGGTGGTGTTGAAGACGTGACCCGGCCACCGGGGATCGGCTTCCAGCATTGAGCCGCTTTGAATGTAGATATCGAGTTCCCTTGCCTTCTGTTCAAGCAGCGCCGTGTGCTCGTTGGGGATCGTAATAGCAAGCTTGTCGATTAGCTCAGCTGCCGTCGGGAAGACGGGCGCCGCATGCGCAAACTCAGGAAACACAACCAGGCGCACCGGGAGGAACGGAGCGGCGCCGGCAACTGCCGAATCAATCATCGAAAGCATTCGCTCGGTGTTCGCCCGCATCGCGCGACGATCCAGCGGATTCGGCAGATCCGTCTGGCAGGCCGCGGCTGAATATCTAATGTGTTCCATAGGGCTGAAATTATGATCGAGGCCCGAGGGCCCGTAGTTAATAGCACGCCCGTAAGGCATGGTACGTAATCCGAAAGATCAGCGAGTCCCGCAGGGCTGGCACTCGCGCCGGGGAACCCTTCCCCATAGTTTTTGTACTGGTCCCCGAACGGCTCGCATTCTGGAGAAATTAAACAGCAGGACGATCCACGAAGGAACACGAACAGGAACTTTTCGTGCTGGTTCGCGTCTTTTTGTGGATCGTTCCTGGTCTTGCTGTTTGAATCTCTCTGCGTGTGGAATTATTTGCCGCCGCCGGCGGGCACCCCTTTAAGCCCGAGCGCTTTGGCTACGGTCGCGTCGTCATCGTTCGCGGTCACCCGCTTACCCTTAGCCTTCCCTCCATGTTGCACCCAAGCCAGCACCGTGCCCATTTTAGTGTGGCAGAAAGAAAGCTTCCGGCCAGCTGGATCTGGGGGAATTTTTGCCAGGACGCGTTTGATTTTCCGCGTTGCTTCGACGAGTTGCTGATCATGAAAGCCCGATTCGTTGGCCTCCAACAAGGTAGCGGGCGAGCAACCACCGTTTCCGGGCTCGCAAATTGGATTTCCTTGTCCTCCTGTTGGATTAGCCGGGGTCGACCACTGGCAGGTTTCGCCGAGGCAGTCCGTTGGAGAACTCTTACCAGGTTTCTTCGTTGCCATTTTTACCTTCCTTTTGTCTGTGATAAAGGCACGTCGGCGGAATCTTGCTGCCAAGGATGCCGGGGTTTTCTGCTCGTTAGCAACCGCCTCCGGGCGTGGTTGTCTATCTGAAGTTGCTGATCAGCACGACATCCGAACCATCCTGTCCACGGGAGACAGCCAACATCTTGCTATCGCGTGACCAGGCAAACCAAAAGATCTGGTCCGACTTGAAATCCGTCAATTGTTTTGCGGGGCTACCGTCTAACGATTGGCTCCAGAGATTATCGACCCGCTTGAGACTGTCACTATAAATCAACGCGCGGCCGTCCGCTGACCACCGAAACATACGAGCCTTGATCACGTTGGGAAGGTCGAGAAGGCGCGCCGGCGGGCCGCCACCAATAGGCAGAATGGCTACCTTAGCCGGCGTGCCCGGAGTGACCTTACCAGTTACGCAGGCGATAGACTTTCCGTCGGGCGACACGACAGGCCTGGACGAATTCTCCGTGGTTAACTGTGCCGGGACGCCTCCGTCGATGGTCGTTTTCCAGATCGTGGTGTTTTGCTCTGACTTGACCAGATAGAGGACCGAATTATCCGCCGGCGAGCAAGTGAGCACTCCAACAATCCCGGCCACATTGGTGAGCTGTTTTGGATTACTACCATCCACGTCCATTCGCCAGAGGTTGTTACTGCCCGTTCGGTCGGATTGAAATAGAACGTAACGAGCATCGGAGGTGACGCACGGATAATAATTGTTGCCGCCATTGAACGTAAGCTGTTTGCTGTTGGCGCCATCGGGGTCAACGATCCAGAGATCGGTTGTGCCTACGCCCCTCGAGGTGTAGACAATCTTGCCGTCTGGCGTCCAGTCAAGACCGGAAAGGCCCACATCTTTACCGGTTTCAGAAGTAACTTTCGCGGCCAGATTAGACTCTCCCGAAGGTGCGCTCCAAAGGTTTGTTACCATCGAGCCCTGGATGCTGGCCAGTGTTGTGCCGTCGGTCGTCAGGCTCACCCCACGATAACTGTTTAGATCATTCGTCACTTTCCTGGCTTTACCTTCCGGGTAGCTGACGAGCCATATCTGAAGCAGTTTTGTTTCCAGGTCCCTGCCATTCACCGCCAGAGCGCTGCCATCCGGTAACCAGCTGATGCGGAATATGCTAAACCAGGGATCACCAGCCAGTGGCTTTAGTATTCCGTCTTTCACCGCAACCGCAACCAACCGGCATTTGTTATCAGCGCGGGAATAAAGACCCGCCATAATAGTCTGTGCGTCTGGCGACCACGCCGGCGCCACCCAGCTCTCGCGACTTGAAAGCGTCGCCAGTGTTCGCACTCCGGTGCCGTCTGCGTTGGCCAGCATCAACGAGGGTGCCCCTTCTCCTCGAGTGAATGCGCAGCGAGCGCCATCCGGCGAAAACGTGACCGGCCCCTGCACATCGTCGATAAGTTTGCGCGGCGATCCTCCCAGTACGGGCACTTGATAAAGGCTGGCGGGTTGGTTCCCATCTGAGATGGTGTAGTAAAGGTAGCTCCCGTCCGGAGAGAAACTCAGCCCGGCGTAGCCGCCTTTAACCGGAGGCAGGATCTGTACGTTGCTTGACGTCGGCACGTGTCTCACCCAGAGACTTTCTTCGCCCGCGTCTCTGGTAGCGT
>DATKIS010000482.1:0-14617 GCA_035543975.1 Pyrinomonadaceae bacterium | reverse complement strand
GCATGTGTGTTCGCAAAAGCAACCGCCTGATCGAGCAGTACGCTATCCATTCCGACGGCTTCGGGCCGTTTGTGTTGCCAGGCATTGCCGGGCGCAGGGTAGTAGACCGAGGTGGGCTTAGTCTTCCGCTGCGCAATGGCGTTATCACTGGAAACTACACACAACGCGACCAGCAGGATTAATACTGTCTTAAGTCGAGTGTTCATCTGCGCCAGCCTTTGCCGATCAATATCAGATAGTTTGTGAAGTGGATTGTAGGGGTGGCACTCCGTGGCCACCCCGTGGCACGCCAGCACTAGAGTGTTTCCTGCGAGGGCGTCTCAATAATTCCCTGGAAGTTACGGCGGCGGAAGAGGGGCGCCCACGGAGTGGCGCCCCTACAACGTTTTCAACTGGCTACCGCCTAACGGAAGTGATTTGGCGCTCCATCAATAAATCCGTTTGCGCGTCGCCGCCGAGTTGAAAGATATGTGTTCCCACTTGCCGGAAGCCCCACTTGCGGTAGAAGGTTTGCGCCGGTGAATTATTTTCCCACACCCCCAGCCACAATGTTCGATAACCAAGCGCGCTTGCTTCCTCAATACAGACCTGCATCAAGGCGGCGCCGACGCCGCTCCCAATGTGTTGCTGGGAAACATACAGACGCACTAACTCGATTGGCTTATCGTTGCGAACCTCAGCCGGCACGCTCCCGGAACGCAGCATGGCGTAACCCACCGCGGTGCCATCGACTTCGGCAATGTGAATCGTGGTGCGAGGGTCAGCTAAGTCTTTTGCTTGTTGCGTCTCATTGAAAGCCGCGGCCAGATAGTCGGCCATATCGGCCTCGCTGTTGTTAGCCGCAAACGTTTCTGAGAAAGTGCGCGCCCCCAGTTCGGCCAACAGGCGAGCATCGTTGGCGCCGGCGCGACGAATAGTGAGATTGCGGGTGGACCGTACGGGAACTGTCATCTGGTCAGGCGGTATTCAGTCTCTTGAGTAGCCTTCAAACATCAAACGGATCTTTGTCCGTTAGATAGGCCAGCAGGTCTTGTTTATTTTGACGTGTAGTCAGCCAGGTTCGGATGCGTTCGATCTCGACATAATCGTCGGCGCCGAATCTGCCGATGTAGATCTGTTCCATGCGTTTCTTACGGCCCTCTTTCTGCGCTTCGTCCTGCCAGAAGGCGGTGAGCATGGAATTCACGTCGTCGTGGAGATTGCGGGCTTTGAGCGCTTCCCATTCATTCCGGTCGAGCCATATCCCTTTGCATCCCTGACAGTGGTCTAGCGTAAAACTAAACCCTCGGCCCACCAGATACTTGACCATCCGGAAGCGACACTCGGGGCAATCAATGTGCTTGCCCGGTTCGGTCAGCGTTAAGCTCGGATCATCTTCGTCGCGCTCGGGCAGGTTAGGATGCTCGTCGAGCCACTGCCAATACTGCGCTCCTCTAATCCACTTGCCGCCGCAATTGTCGCAACGGAAGGCCGGTAAACCCGACTCCAATTCAGTGGGCATGAGTTCAGGTGATTTACAAACGGGACAGTTCATATGACTCGTTTACTTGGTCGATCAGACTATGGTTTGGCGAGCGAGAGTAATCCACCCGTGACCGGATTCACAAGACTTGAGGGTAGGTTTGGCAGAGGAACTTTTGGTGTGGGTTCGTGTAATTTTGTGGATCGTGTGCTTAGGGTTCGGGGTAAGACGATCCACGAAATTACACGAAAGAACACGAAGCCTTGCACACGTCTACGGTAGATCCAGCGCGGGTTTAGTTTGGCCGCGGTGACAGGTGGTGCAGTTCACAATCGCGTTTGGACCTTTCAGGTTTTTGATATTCTTCAGCTGGTCATTGTTTATAACCAGCACCATCGCCGACATATCACGCGCGATTTGTTTCGTTGGTTTGTCTTCCTTCTCCCAAGCCCCGGCGACATGGCAATGTGTGCAGGTGACGCCCAGGGACCTTGCGTATCCCAGTTCCATCACTCTTAACATTCGCCCGGCGGGCATGGTTTTGTGCATCTGGATATTCTTGAAGACTTCCGCGGCAGGCTTATTCTCCTGTCCGGCAATTGCCTTTCGCAGATCAGCGAGCGCCTGGGCCTGATCGAATGGCTTCTCGTTTTGGCTGGGCGTCGTTTGATTGCTCGTCGGCGGGTTGTTCTGGGCTTTGGAGGTGAAGCTGGTCTCGAAACCCGTCAGTCTGACAACCAGGATCAGGGTCAAGCTTAAGAGAGTTATCAAGCCGGCGGCACGTTTGGTTTTACTCTGCATGGATTCGCTTCCTTGGGGGTGGGCAATTAGAACTGTGGGCTGAACTGACTTCGGCCCTTGGTTTCACAGGAGAACCGCGGTTCTGCACTGAATCAGATGTCGGATCCAGCAGTTCGCCGGAAAGTTAGGCGACAAGTCAAAATGGATTTGTCGCCGGCTAATCAGACTTTTGTTGAGTTTCGAGTCTCACTTTGGCCACGGACCACTTCACCTCCCGAATGGGATTGTTCCGTGCATCTACAGCTTGGATTTTCAACTCGACCGAGATGGCGTTCGCCTTACCGACGAGCAGCCGCTTCAAGGAGCGCGTTACATCAAGTCTAAGAAAACGGATCTGTCGGGACTCAGTTCTGTTGGGGCCGATGGCTTCGACGCCAACCGACCCCAGCACTACTTCTCGTCCATCGTCCGCAAATGCAGTAACGCGGAATTTGAGCGGTATGTTCCCGGGCGTGATGCGAACGGCGTCACCGGCAACGTGAAAAAGAAAATGATAGGGAAATCGTTCAAGATTCACGCGCCGCAGGTCGCGTTCGCGAATCGCGTAAGACTCAGGAGATTCAGCGACTCTCCGAAAGAACGCGCGCAACTCCTCATAGAACTCATCTGCTAATGGACGCCCGCCCACCTCCTCGTAGTAATCCATGATGCGCGAGATGTCCGAAGCGACCAGCTTATTGAATTCGAGGCGCATCAGCGCTGCCGAGTTTGAATTTGGGAGTCCAACTGCGCGAGCGTAATCGCCTGATCGGGGTTTTTGTCCATTTCCGCATCGCGTCGCAGGGCTTCGGCAACACCTTCATCTTCGTCCGACAAAACACCGGGAAGCGAATCAAGGAGACTCGCCGCGAGCGTGGCCCGTTCTTGTTCAGGCAGGTTTAGTGCGAGCTTTTCGATTTCGAGGATCGTTGCCATGGTGTGAAGGATAACTCCGCGGCTTTGGGTCCGGCAATATCAACTCCGTAACGGGACGTACTTGAATTTCCTGCCTCAATGGCCAAGACGTTCAAGGCGGGCCTTAACTTCCGGCCAGGGAGATTGATCGTCGGGATGGGCTTCCATGTCGGCCAATCGAGCATCAAGCAACGCTCTTTCCGCATCAGTCACCGGCAAGTCGTGAGGGGAAAGCGTTTCCCAAACCACACCAATAAGTTCGAGCCGATCAGCCGGGCTCAAACTTGAGACTTTGGCCAGGAGCGATTCGTCGATCATGAGGCAAAGGATAACGCAAAGATCAATTCGCGCCAACGCTCCGCCAATTAGCTCGGCAAATCGTTTGAGAGCAGATTGCCGTTAGTGCTTCCGCAACTCCTTCATCTTCGTTGGACAGAACACCTGGAGGTGAATCGAGAACATTCGCAGCGAGCTTGGCACGTTCCGCCGTCCTAGCCTCGGCAATATCCCGTGTCAACCAGCGCCGGAGAGGCGGTGCATATTCTGTAGCCCGAGGGTAAGCCCGGGGATCACGAACCCTAAGATAATCAAAGCCCACTTTAGCGGGTGACAGTGTCAAGACCCGGAGCGTGCTGAGCTTACGCGAAACATCCTGAACCCAACCACCGCCCCGGCGAGTTCGATGACCGCGAGCGCGATGGCCGTCCAAAGAAACGTTGAATGCCACGGCCCATGTACCTGCGTAACGTTGTCGCTGGTATTCGATAGAAAGTGATACCAGCCCCCGAAGATGAAACTGCCAAACATCGACAGCGCCAACAACAGCGCTCCTGTTTTCTGCTTTCGCGTGAGGAGGAATCCGGCGGCTACCAACGGCCCCAGCGTGATGACGATCGTGACGTAGACATAACCGAACGTGTTGAGGTTTACGCTCGCCGCTTGATGCGCCCACCCATGAAGTGTGGAAACGACGAGATGGATCAGAATCAGCGCGAGTGCAGCGAATGGACGCGTCTGGGATGTTGCTTGAGTCATGGCAAATTCAGGGTTCTTTTCACACTCAGTGATCGCATACCTTCGCAGTCTGTATCAGGCCTCTTGCACGAGTACAATACCGCCATGTCGATCAAACTTAAAGGCCTCTCCCGTGAGCAGGTGACAAATCTTCTGCCTGAAGGTTTGATATCGCTCTGTTGGCGCGGCAGTGTGGCGCACGGCATGCACGTGCCAAAATCCGATCCTGATTCAATAGACGACAAAGACGTGATGGGTATTTACATCGCGCCGATTGAGCACTACCTGGGATTTGGCCGTCGTGACGTTTACGAAAAGTGGGAAGGCGAATGGGATTGCGTCTTCTATGAGTTGCGAAAATTCATTGGGCTACTTCTTCAATGCAATCCAAATGTCTTGAGCCTGCTTTGGCTCATACCGAACGGCATAATTTACGAGAGTGTGCTGGGGCAACCACGGACTGAGTGTCAGTTAGCGTGAATTTTAAGAGCCAGCGCCGAAGGCGCGGAATGTAATAGCCCCGGGCGTGAGCCCGGGGATCACGAACCCTAAAAAGAATCAAAGCCCGCTTGAGCGGGCGACAGATTCAGGGCGGTAGCCGTGCCCAACGGGGTTACGAGATCAGCTGTGCTGACTTTCCGTTTCCAACTCTGGGTTCTGTTTCTTGCCTCCCATCTCAAAAACTGAGGGTAGTCTTCGATTGATGAACGATATCGGCCCGGACGATGGGAAGAGCTTGTCAACCAGAAAGCTGTCTACGACGGAGGCAGCCAAACCAATTAGCGGTCCAACCGCAGGAATAGCCCCGACCCCGTTCGACACTAGAAGACGAACGATTTTTCCACTGGTACGCCCCATAAAATTACCTACAGCAGATCTAAAGCTTTCGATCTGGTCTCGAATCTCTTCGTCGCTCATGCGATCAATTTGCTTTAGCCACGTACGAAAGTCTCTGCACTCGTGCGTTTCTCGAATTTCCAGTATTTTGTCCAGTCGCAGACGCCCTTCTGCCGCTATCGCTTCAAAATTTGGGAAGCCTTCAATCTCCAAGAGTCTGTTGAGCCGGCTCTTGTCTCGATTCGCCGAGATTTGATCCGCGAAAAACTCATAGCGACCCTCAAAGACAGGCAGGTCGATATTGTTAAGACCAGTCAAGGCTGTGTACCGCTCCATTATTCCAAAGCGCTCACTAATGCCTGACATTCTAAGTAGGGAGTATTTGATTACATCATGGGTCTGGCCTAAGTCGAGGCCTACTAACTTGTGAAGATCTGTTTCTGCTTTCAGAAGATCTTGCGATGGCCTGTGAATAATTAAAGAGAATTGTTCCGGCTGAATAATAACCCCGTGCCTTTCTTTCAACTCCAAGGCACAGGATCGCTTCACATTAGGGACGTTTGAACTGGCTTCGGCGAGGAAATTTCTTATCGCTTTTAGCTCGGGAGACTCGACCGCTGGCGGCATTCCCGCCGCTTTGTCCACTCGAACGGCCAGCGCCTGCTTTAGCTTTATTCGCTGTCTTGGAGTTAAGCTTGAATTTGTTGGAATCTTCTGGAGGCAGCTGCTTAAATACTCTTCGTGGTTCGCCGCACGTACGTAGGTAAAATCGAACTCGAGCGATTTTCCTTTTCGAACCAGGTCCTCCGTGTCGCCAAATACGCCGATCAGATTCGCATCGCACTTTATCGTGATGGAGCGCGACTTCACTAATTCCAGAACCGAGTCGAAGCCGAACATTGAAACAAGCTGACTAAACTCCAACAGCTTGCATGATTCGAGTACATAATCATCAAACAGCAAGAGCGTCGTCGCCAAGTCCGACCCGATGACCTCAATTTCGCGGTCGTCGTCAACGACCATCGCACATGGACCGACAAAACGATTTTGGATATCCACTTTGGTTATCGATGTTCTGTCGCCCGCTACGCGGGCTGTGACTATTAGGGGTGACGTGATCCCCGGGCTTACGCCCGGGGCTATTACATGCCGCGCCTGCGGCGCTCGTTGATTGATTCCGCTAAGGCACTTCAACGGAGCCCGCGCCTTGATAAAGTTCCGCGCCAGCCGCGACGAACTCTTCCGCCTTCTCCTTCATCCCCACGCCCAACGCCGCCGCTTCATCGATCTCTTTTTGCGCAGCGTATTCGCGGACGTCCTGAGATATCTACATTGAACAGAAGTGTGGACCGCACATGGAACAACAGTGCGCCACTTGTCGCCTTCCACCCTCAACGATAAACTTCGCGGCGGTGTCGAACGCGGTTGACGCGCACCACTCTAATCTCATCCGCAATCTCATAGATAACGCGGTAATCGCCGATGCGAATTCGCCAGTCGTTGTCGGTGCCAGCAAGTTTACGGCAGCCACTTGGACGCGGATTTTTCGCCAGTCGGCGAATCGCGGCTATCACGCGATCATGAATGCCGGGCGAAAGCCGTCCCATGTCTTTCTCGGCGGCGCGTTCGAGGAGGACGCGATACATGGTTACTTGCCGTTGCGTTCGGCCAGGTATTCATCGAGTGGGCGATATTGAAGTTTTTTGCGGCGGGCCTTTTTGAGCCATGCTACGTCCTCGGAGTCTTCGGCTCGCTCCAGAAGCTCTTCATAGTCCTTGATCGGAAGAATGACGGAGACAGGCTTGCCCTTTCGCGTCACGATCTCGGGTTCGCGATAAGCGGCTTTCATAATCGTTAACTTACACCTTTCTACGCCTTCGCGTAAATATCTCCACCCGCTGCGACGAACTCTTCCGCCTTCTCTTTCATCCCCACGCCCAACGCCGCCTGCTCGTCAATCTCTTTTTGCGCGGCGTATTCGCGGACGTCCTGGGTGATCTTCATGGAGCAGAAGTGTGGGCCGCACATGGAGCAGAAGTGAGCGAGTTTGGCGCCTTCGTTAGGCAGGGTTTCGTCGTGGTATTCGCGCGCGACTTCCGGGTCGAGCGAGAGGTTGAATTGATCTTCCCAGCGAAACTCGAAGCGGGCCTTCGATAGCGCGTTGTCGCGAAACTGGGCGCCGGGGTGGCCTTTGGCGAGGTCGGCGGCGTGGGCGGCAATCTTGTATGCGATGACGCCGTCCTTCACGTCTTTCTTGTTGGGCAGGCCGAGGTGTTCTTTCGGGGTGACGTAACAGAGCATCGCGGTGCCGTACCAACCAATCATTGCCGCACCGATAGCCGAGGTGATGTGATCATAGCCGGGAGCGATGTCCGTAGTTAGTGGGCCGAGCGTGTAGAAGGGAGCCTCCTGACAAGTCTCGAGCTGCTTGTCCATGTTCTCTTTAATCAAGTGCATCGGCACATGACCAGGACCCTCGATCATCACTTGGCAGTCGTATTCCCAGGCGATCTTGGTTAACTCACCAAGCGTTTCGAGTTCGGCAAACTGCGCTTCGTCGTTGGCGTCGGCAATCGAGCCCGGACGCAAGCCATCACCGAGCGAGAACGACACGTCGTAAGCAGCCATGATCTCGCAGATTTCGCGGAAGCGGGTGTAGAGGAAGCTCTCTTCATGGTGCGCCAGGCACCACTTCGCCATGATCGATCCGCCACGAGAAACAATACCGGTGGTGCGCTTGGCGGTCATCGGAATGTAAGGCAGGCGGACGCCGGCGTGAATCGTAAAGTAGTCGACTCCCTGTTCGGCTTGTTCAATCAAGGTGTCGCGGAAGATCTCCCAGCTCAGGTCTTCAGCCTTGCCGCCGACCTTTTCGAGCGCCTGATAGATGGGCACGGTGCCGATGGGCACGGGCGAGTTGCGAATGATCCACTCGCGGGTGGCGTGGATGTTCTTACCGGTAGACAGATCCATCACCGTGTCTGAGCCGCACTTGATTGACCAGCGCATCTTCTCCACTTCGTCGTCGATGGATGACAAGACGGCGGAGTTGCCGATGTTGGCGTTGATCTTCACCAGGAAGTTGCGGCCGATGATCATCGGTTCGGCTTCCGGATGGTTGATATTGGCCGGAATGATGGCGCGGCCGCGGGCGACTTCGTCCCGGACAAACTCGGGGGTGACGTATGACGGGATGGAGGCGCCGAAGGAGTTACCTCTATGTTGATGGAGCAGGGAATCGCGGGGTGCCTCTCCCGCACCGTTCGACAAACTGAAGTGTGTCGGACGTGCGCGCCCGAGGTTTTCGCGGATGGCGATGAATTCCATTTCCGGGGTGATGATGCCGGCGCGGGCATAGTGCATCTGCGTGACACACTTGCCGGGCTTGGCGCGCAACGGCGTGCGGGCGAGCGCGGGAAAGTCTTCCAGGCGGCCCTTCTCCGGCTCTCTCTGGCGCGCTTGGTTGGCGGCGTCAAACGTGAGATAGCCATCGTCAATCGGTTTGAGTTCGCGACCCGCATACTCCTCCACGTCGGCACGGGAGAGAATCCAGTGGCGACGAAGCGTCGGCAGGCCTTCGCGCACATCGGAGCGGACCACGGGATCGCCCCATGGGCCGCTGGTGTCGTAAACCCGCACCGGCGGATTCTCTTCCAGAGAGCCGTTGAAGTTTCGCGTCTGGTTCTGCTCAATTTCGCGAAAAGGAACCCGCACGCCCGGTTGCTCGCCGGTAACATAAATCCGGCGTGAATTGGGCAACGGCTGGTCGCTATTGGTGACTTCGATCTCTGGTTTGATTGCGGCGCTCATTCTTTCTCCTTATCTCTACTGCCTCTCGGAGCGCAGGCATCCTGCCTGCTTAGTTACCGAAGAAGCCTTCAATGGCGATCATGGACTCTTGCGAAACGTTGGCAGGCAGGATCCTGCGCCCCCAGCGCACGCACAGACTAAACTAAAAAAACCGCTCCACCCTGACAAAAAGGATAGAACGGTCACTAGCACCCCAGCGGGGTTGCGGATAACTGTTTCTCCCTTCGACGGTATTAACCGCATCAGGTTCAAGGGGTCTCCTGAGGAATTTCGGATTGCGAAATTCGGATTGCGGATTTGATGAATCGTCTTTCAATCCGCAATCCGCAATGCCAAATCCGCAATTCTCTCCGGACTCTCAGCCTTGCGGCTCCCCCGAAAACTTTGTGGCCACAGTTTACTACATCCCCCGGCAAACCCCCACGTTGGAGAATACCTGCATATTCTTCGCGTGACTTTGCGACCCCTTCGCGTCCTTTGCGGTTAACCTGACCAACGAAACCGCAAAGGAGGCCAAGTATGCGCAAAGGCGCGCAAAGCGCTTTCAACCTCGTGACCAACAACAGACGCGTCTGCTAGAATTCGCGCCGCACTGGTTATCTGCGCAGTCTTACTCATTTGTCTCAACCGCAACCATAACGTCTTGACTCTCGCCTGGGCGAAGAGTGCTGTCCCTCATGGAGTAAAGAAATGAAGCGCTATTCCATTTTCCATCCTTTAGTTCTGTCCTTCTTTTCAAAGTCGTTATATAAGGATGTCGGCAAAAACTGGCGGGGCACCGGGCTGCTTTACCTGTTCCTGCTGCTCGCCCTCGTCTGGATTCCCACGGTAATCAAGGGCCAACTTGGGATCTCGGCCTGGGTCAATGGCGAATCCAAAGAGATCACGAAACAGATCCCGGCGATCACGATTTCAAAGGGCCAGGTATCCACCGATGTGCCCACGCCGCACATCATCAAAGATCCAAAGACGGCGGAAGACATCGCGATTATCGACACTAGCGGCACCTATCAGAACCTGGATAGCTCAGATGCGAAACTACTCTTGACCAAATCAAAGCTGATTGTGAGGAGGCGGGCCACGGATAGTCAGACTTACGATCTCTCCGGGGTGCAGAGTTTTAGTCTTGATCAAGCAAAAGTCGACGGTTGGCTGGCTACCACTAAGACTTGGTTTACGCCGATTGTCTATCCGTTGGCCCTTATTTCTTCATTCATCTTTAGGGCAATACAAATACTTATCTACGCCCTCGTTGGGCTTGGCTTCGCCCGCATGCTGAAAACCAACCTGGACTTCAAAGCATTGATGCGACTCTCAGCGATTGCGATCACACCGGTGTTGTTACTCAACCTGCTTTTTGAGTTCGTTCCCGGGCGGATCCCGGGGTGGTTTATCCTCGGTATTATCGTCGCGCTCGGGTATCTATTCTTTGGCGTCAAAGCGAACGCCGATGTTGAAGACGTGCCCCAGTATCAACCGCCTCCTGCTTATCCGAATGCAGCTTGAACTGCTTCAGTGGTTCTGGTTTGAAGAAGCACACCGATCCACCAAAATCACACGAAGAAGCACGAATTGTGGTTAGCGCGATTTCGTGTGTTTTTGTGGATCGTTCCCTGGGCTAACAAATGAGGCAGGATCCCGTATAATTTGCCTGTTCGCAATCACACCTTAAGAACTCTCCGGAGATGAATCCATGCTGAGACGACGCGCTCTTGCTGTGTCCCTGATTATTTCCCTCTCTGCTTTGCCGCTGATCGCGCAATCCCGAGAAAGCGACGACTCCCTTCGTGACCGCATTCGCAAGGAAGGCATGGAGCGGTCTCAGATCATGAAAACGATGCACATGTTGACGGATGTTTATGGTCCCCGCTTGACCGGATCGCCGAACCACAAACGGGCGGCGGAATGGGCAGTGAAACAAATGTCCGACTGGGGATTGCAGAACGCCCATCTTGAAGCCTGGAACTTTGGCCATCCCGGTTGGCTCAACGAGCGATTGACTGCCCATCTCATCGCGCCGGTGAAAGACGTGCTTTCCTGTGAAGTGCTGGCATGGACTCCCGGCACGCCCGGGGCGGTGCGCGCCAATGCCCGGCAATTGATCCTCCCGGAGCGGCCCACCCAGGAGCAGTTAACTGCGTACTTTAACGCGCAAAAAGCGAACGTCCGCGGCCGGATCATCCTGGTAGGCAAACAGACTATCCTGGCAGTCAACTTAAATCCGCCGGCCAAGCGGCAAACTGATGAACAGGCCCAGCAACGCTATGGCCCAAACGCGCGACCGTTTGCGTTCCCTACACCATCACCAAGTCCAACGCCGGCGCCAAATGCTCCCAAGCTACTTACCGGCCGCCAGGTTGATGAACAGTTAGATGCGTTTCTAAAAGAGAATGGGGCGCGCCTGCGGGTCAACGATGCGGGTCGCGAGTTTCGGCAGATCCGGGCTTTCAATAATCGCACGTTCGACGTCAACAAGGTCGTACCGACGATTGTCATGAGCAACGAGGATTATGGCCGCATCACTCGCATCCTGGCTGACGGCACGGCGGTGACTCTGGAGTTTGACATCGTCAACCGCGTCTACCCTGAGGGCAAAACGTCATACAACACCATCGCCGAGATTCAGGGAACTGACAAAGCTGACGAAGTGATCATGCTCGGCGGCCATCTCGATTCCTGGCACGCCGCCACCGGCGCGACCGACAATGCGATCGGCTGCGCGATCATGATGGAAGCTGCGCGAATCCTGCAGACGCTCGGGCTAAAGCCGCGCCGCACCGTCAGGGTGGCGCTCTGGAGTGGCGAGGAACAGGGCCTGTTGGGATCGCAGGCTTATGTGAAGGAGCACTTTGGTTCCTTCGAGAATCCAAAACCCGCGTATCAGAAGTTTGGCGGTTACTTCAATATCGACTCGGGGACCGGACGCACGCGCGGCGCCGGGGTTTTTGGTCCACCGGAAGCGGCGGGTATCTTGCGGAAGATTCTCGAACCGTTCAAAGGCGACGGGGTGGTCGGGGCTATTGCGTCGCGCAGCCGCAACCTCGGAGGTTCGGACAACACTTCGTTTAGTCAGGCCGGCTTGCCTGGTATTGGGATGGGCCAGGACCCGATCGAGTATAACTCGCACACCTGGCACACCAACCTCGACACGTATGAGCGCATCATCGAAGACGACGTAAAGAAGAACGCAGTCACCGTAGCCTGGAGCGTCTATCAGCTTGCCACGCGGGATGAACTGTTGCCGCGCTTTACTAAAGAAACGATGCCGCCGTTACCGCCGGCGACACCCGCGGAGACGGCATCGGCCAAACCAAAACCTAAGCCGAAGCCAAAACCCAGACGACGCGTCGTGAAGAAGGCAGCGTGACCAGTGAACGATCCACGACATTACACGAAGTAGCACGAAACGAGGTTAGTGATATTTGGTACTGGTGCAGTTGATAATCAGGCTGCAACTCGGATACAGAACCCAGCGCGGTAGCGTGGATCCTTGAGTCAAATTTAGCCAGCGGTCCGGAAATCAGATCTTCCCGGCAGTAGTCCGGAGGCTCCGGCGCTACCGCGCTGGGTTCTGTCCCGCGTTCCTGATATTTCGTGTATTTCCCTGGATCGTTTCCTTCGTGCAGAATAGGTTGGTAACGCAAGCAATCAAATTTGAAAGGGAATAATTACAATGGCTGCAGAAACAGGACAGCGTTTTCCGGATTTCAGTTTACAGAACCAGGACGGGAAGACCGTGAAGCTGGACGACTTCGCCGGCAAGTGGTTGGTAGTTTATGTGTATCCGAAGGACGACACACCGGGTTGCACGATTCAGGGAAAGTCGTTTACGGCGACGAAGCAGGAGTTTGACGATGCGGGCATCGAGGTGGTGGGCGTGAGCGCTGACGACGTAGCGTCGCACAAAGACTTCTGTAATAAGTTTGGATTTACGATCGACTTGCTGGCCGATCCGAATCAGGAACTGCTCTCGGCTGCGGGTGTCGAGCAAAGCGAATACAAAGGCACGATGTACTGGAACCGCACTTCTTTCGTGATCGATCCCGAAGGCAACCTGCGCAAGACCTATGAGAAGGTCAACCCAGAAGGCCACGAGCGCGTGCTGCTGGACGACATCAAGGCGATGCAGGACTAGAGCAAGATCGTCAGACTACAGGCGTATAGAGTACAAGCTTTAGCTTGCGTGTTTGGGCAGCCGCAACCTGAAGGTTGTACTCTGTACGCCTGTATGTAGCGATCTGCGATTTCACGACCGGCGCAAACTAACAGTTTGCTTTACTCAGCCGCCGGCTCAGTCACCACCGGCGCCTTCAAATACTTCGCAAAGAACCACACGTAGCGCCGCACGCGGTCCATCTGGTGACGCGGCTCGGTAAACCCGTGGTTCTCGCGCGGGTAGACGACAAACTCAACCGGCACCTTCATCTCCTTGAGCGCCATGTAAAACTCCTGCGCCTGAGCCAGCGGGACCCGCGTATCTACCTGCCCGTGCATGATCATCGTCGGAGTCTTCACATTCTTGACGTGGGCCATCGGGGAACGACCCCAGTAAAGCTCAGTCGCGTCCCACGGCGCCTTGTCTGAATAGAACCAGCGCAGATAACGCTGAATGTCGTTTTGTGAATACATCGAGTAGATGTTCGCGAGGCCCGCCCCAGGCGACACTGCCTTGAAGCGATCGGTCTGCGTCAGAATCCAGAAGGTCATGTAGCCGCCGTAAGACCAGCCAAACGCGCCCAACCGATTGGGATCGGCTACTCCGCTCGCGATCACTGCGTCCACGCCAGTCATGCAATCTTCGTAGTCGCCCTGGCCCCAGGTGTTTTTGTTTGCCTGCGCGAAGGCCAGACTTTTCCCGGTTGATCCACGGAAGTTTGGTTGCAGCACAGCGAAGCCGTTAGCCGCCAGCACCTGAACGGTGCCGTTGAAGCTGTTTAGAGAAGCGCCGGTCGGCCCTCCATGTGGATTTAGTAAGAAGGGAACTCGCCTGCCGGCTTCGTAACCAACCGGCTTAGTGAGCAGGCCTTCGATCTCCATGCCGTCCTTGCTCTTCCACTTGACGACTTCGGTAGTGGCCAGGGCGTAGTCTTTCAGCCAGGCATTGTGGTCGGTCAGCGTCTCAAATGAAGTGAAAGCGGCGTTTGATTTGAAAACTTCTGCCGGCTGCCCGGGACCGGTCAGAGTGCCAACAAAAGTCTTGCCGTCAGGAGTGAACTCCGAGATACCCGTAACCGAGCCTCGCTGCGAAACCTGGCGCACCACCCCGTTTGCCACGTCGCTCGTGTAAATCTCGACGGCTTCCAGCACGTTTGCGGTGAAGTAAATCTTGCGGCCATCGCGCGACCAGACCGGGGTTCCCACATTTAATTCAAATTTGGCGGCCAATTGGTTGGCTGCGCCGCCTGCGGCCGGTATTACATAGAGATTCGTCTGGGTGACGCCGCCGCCTGCGTCAGGTCCGCCGGTATAGCCGATCCATTTCCCGTCCGGCGACCAACGCGCGGAATCTGTTTGACCCGCTTCGCTCAGCAGCTTTTTCCTTTGACCGTTAGCGACCGTCAGGATCCATATGTCACTCAAGCTTCCGTCGTCTGCCCTCGGGGTGGGCCGACTGGTGTAGCTAACTCGAGTGCCGTCAGGCGACCATTGGGGATCGCTGGTGGTAAAGCTGCCCTCGGTCAGCCTCTTTTCCTCTTTCTTCTCGATGTCCCATCGCCACAAGTGGGTCATGCGAATGTCGCGGTCAATGACCAGCGTGTCGTCTTTGACCTTCTTCCGATCCTCTTCATCTTTCGAAGG
>DATKIS010000481.1:0-4269 GCA_035543975.1 Pyrinomonadaceae bacterium | reverse complement strand
TCCTCAGCCGCCGGCAGGCTCTTCAGGATTACAGCGTAGAATAATTCTGTGTCGAAGATGACCGCATTTGCCGGAACGCGGAACTGCAGGTCGTGGGGCTGGAAGGAAGCACTGGTTTTGCAGGGCACCGTCGGGTTACCGCAAATAGATCCCCGCTTGGCTCGGTGGCGGGCTGCGCGAGACTGGAGTCCTGTCGCCTCGACGACTAACGTCGCTGAGAGTCCCATAGCCAAGGCGACTACAATTGCGACTAACAAGTGTCTCAATCTCTTCATCGTCCCTTTTTGAGCGAACCCGGCCAAAGTCAACCACCTGCGTAAGCGGGCCGACCTGTCAGAACCACCTGCGTAAGCGGGTGGCCATGGCTAAGCTGGGGGTCCCGTCGGAATCACCACCCGCCTACGCAGGTGGTTCTGACTCAAACTGGCGGAGAGGGTGGGATTCGAACCCACGGAACGGTTTCCCGCTCACAGCATTTCCAGTGCTGCCAATTCAACCACTCTTGCACCTCTCCCCGCGGAATGTCGGATTGTGAATTTCGGATTTCGGATTTATGAGACCCGCCCACAAGTTCTTAAATCCGCAATTCGCAATCCGAAATCCGAAATTTAATGGCGGAGAGGGTGGGATTTGAACCCACGGTGGAGTTTCCCCCACTCCGGTTTTCGAGACCGGTGCACTAAGCCACTATGCGACCTCTCCGAGAGCCAAGTCCGAAACCATCGGCGTAAGCGGGTGGTGTTGACTCGGACTGGCTTTTTTAGTCTACAGCGCCACCCGCTAACGCAGGTGGTTCTGACATGCCTTCACCGCCGATCGCGAAAGAACTCCTGCATCACTGCCTTACATTCTTCCTCGAGTACGCCGGCGGTTATTTCAATTCGATGGTTCAGAAAATCCGTATCACAAACTCGGAACCGCGATTCCACGGCTCCGGCCCGTTCATCCCGCGCGCCATAAACCAGCTTCTTTACGCGCGCCTGGATCAGCGCGCCGGCACACATCACACAAGGTTCAATCGTCGAATAAACAACTGCGTCAGTAATTCGGTAGTTGCCTACTCTGCGGGCCGCCTCACGCAGGGCGACCACCTCCGCGTGGGCTGTGGGATCCTGGTCCGTGCGCGTTCTGTTTCCGGCGATCGCCAGCAATTCCCCGCCACTGATGACACAGACGCCGACCGGGACTTCGTCGCGAGCGCGCGCCTCATGTGCAGCCGCAAGGGCCTGGCGCATCCAATGCTCGTCCGTTTTGCTTTCGCCGGCCGCACTCATCATAGAAACATGGGCGTCAAATAACGGAAAATTTAACTATAGGTGGCGTGCTCAAACACTGTCAAGCGGGTCGTATCGATGGATGAAGTCTGGTGCTGGGGCAGAGAATGAGAGCCGGCTCCACCGACTCACTCCTCGCTTTTTCCGTCATTTGAATGAAGTCAACTACGGGCCACTGTTAAGTGCGTGCTATATTATTTTAGGGGTTGCAACGCTCCGCTTTCATCAACAAGCCATCTAGCACCATCGGCAACTCCATCGTCGAGTCTGCTTAATGACCACCGAAGCCCAGCCAAAAGATACCGGTTCTTCGTCGGGGGAACGTACTGCAAACCGATTGCGGTCGCTCGCGACCGAACCTGCCCCGTCTGAAAGAGGCCAGATGCCAGCGGCCCATATGCGCCGCATGTCTCCGGGGGAATTCAATACCGCGATGATCCACTTCTATCGCGGTGAAGTGCAGCGCTCGAATACGTGGCGCAACCGGCTCGACACCACCACCAACTGGGCCGTGCTCACCGCCGGGGCGACGCTATCATTCGTATTTGGCTCGGCCACCAATGCGCATTTCGTGATCCCCATTAACTCGGTCCTGGTGGCCATCTTTCTGATTATGGAAGCGCGCCGTTACCGCTACTACGAGATCTGGTCGAGCCGCGTGCGAGTGATTGAAACCGGATACTTCGCCCAGATGCTGGCGCCTGAAAGCGTGCCGACGGACGAGTCGTGGGCAGAACACCTGGCCGCAGACCTACTGACACCCCACTTCACTATCAGTGAATGGGAAGCCATCGGGAGACGGCTCCGCCGAAACTATCTATGGATTTTCGCTTTGCTGGCGTTGAGCTGGAACCTGAAGGTGTATCTCCATCCGCTGCCGGCGCGCGATTTCAACGCGTTCATTGATCGAGCTACGGTCGGCCTTATTCCAGGCTGGGCCGTTTTTGTGGTCGGCGTACTCTTTAATGCTGCGATTGCTATCTTTGCGATTGGCACCGTCCGTCTGCGTGAAGCCACGGGAGAAGTGCTGCCACAGCACCAGTTTTCATTAAGGCCTTTGAAGAGAATGACCGGTTGGACCCGGGTTGCGGCGTCGAGCGCGCGCCGGACGACCGTCCGGGCGAAGCGAGCCCGGCAACGTGTTCGCAGCAGCACCACGACCGGCGAGTTTCGCAAAGCAGACATCACCGAAACGCCAGATAGAGATTCCCGGCGTCTCGACATTTCCGAAACGCCAGACCGGGATGTGACGGTAAAAGCGTGAAGGCGGAAAACAGAATACAGAAGTCAGAACTCAGAATTCAGAAGACAGAATGCCGCGAGATCGCAGGCTTTCGACGCCTCCTGATGCCGCACGGAGATTAATGCCGGCTTTCGACCTCCTGACTCTCTCACTTCTGTGGTCTGTATTCTGACTTCTGACTTCTGAATTCGGTGTTCTGAATTCTATCTCCTGACTTCTGTTTTTATGATCCGATTACAGGGCGGAAAACTCACTCTTGAGCAAATAGCTGATGTCGCCTATGCACGTGAGTCAGTCGAACTGGCGGATGAAGCTCGCGTTCGCATCGAGGCTTCACGAGCAGTTATTGAGAGAATCGTCGCCGAAAATCGGACTGTCTACGGGGTCAATACCGGCTTTGGCAAACTGTCGGATGTTCGGATTGATCCGGATAAGCTCCGTGAATTACAGCTAAATCTCGTTCGCAGCCATTCATGCGGCCTGGGTAGTCCCCTCTCGGAGGCAGAGGCGCGCGCGATGCTGCTCCTGCGGGCTAACGTCCTGTCATGTGGGCTGAGCGGCGCGCGTTCCCTCGTGGTTGACGTGCTGCTCCGGATGCTGGAACGAGGCGTAACTCCCGTCATCCCGGAGAAAGGTTCGGTCGGAGCAAGTGGCGACCTTGCGCCCCTCGCCCACCTGGCGCTCGTAACCATTGGCGAAGGCGAAGCTTTCTTCAAAGGTGAACGTCTCTCAGGAGCTGAGGCCCTTCTGCGAGCAGAAATAGACCCCCTCACTTTGGAGGTGAAGGAAGGCCTCGCGCTGCTAAACGGGACGCAGGCGATGGGTGCCGTTGGCGGACTGGCGCTAAATCGGGCTGAACGCGTGACGCGTCTGGCGGATGTCGCGGGCGCCATGTCACTCGAAGGCGTAAAGGGAACTCCAGTCGCTTTCGATGAACGGATTCACACGGCCAGGCCACACCCCGGTCAGATCGCAGTCGCAACCCATCTCCGCGAACTGCTCCAGGGCAGCGAGATTCGCAAGTCGCACCTGGAAAATGATCCCCGGGTGCAGGATGCGTATAGCCTGCGTTGCATGCCCCAGGTGCACGGCGCCGTCCGTGGTGCGTTGACGCACGCGCGGGAGATTGTCGAGGTCGAAACCGGAAGCGCCACGGACAATCCTCTGGTTTTTGCGGAGACGGGCGAAGTTTTTTCAGGCGGCAATTTTCACGGCGCGCCCCTCGGTTTGGCGTTTGACTACGCCGCGATTGCCCTGACGGATCTAATTAGCATCACCGAGAGGCGCATCGATCGCCTGGTGAATCCCGATGCTAACGAAGACCTGCCACCGTTTCTAACGGCCCATGCCGGTACGTCGTCAGGGTTCATGATGCTCCAGGTGACCGCGGTCGCGCTTCTCAGCGAGGCGAAGATTCTGGCGCACCCTTCGAGCGTTGATAACGTTCCGACGGACGGCGGCAAGGAAGATCACGTTTCGATGGGTATGACTGCCGCCACTAAACTGCGCGCCATCGTAGACATCGCCGAGGCGGCAACCGCGATTGAATTAATCACCGCTGCGGAAGCGCTGGAATATCGCGCCCCCCTGGCTCCCGGACGAGGGGTCAAAGCGGCTTATGGTATTGTGCGTGCACATGTGCCCCGACTCACCGCGGACCGTTCAATGTCGGCAGATATTCAGAAAGTAGTCGAGGCAATTCGTAATGGTGAGTTTGATACCCTGAGCCCGGCATAACGTTAGCGGGTGGCT
>DATKIS010000480.1:0-3112 GCA_035543975.1 Pyrinomonadaceae bacterium | reverse complement strand
CCGTCTCACTTTCGATCTCGTCAAACCCGCTATCGTCGATGAAGGTCCGGCCGATTTCCCTCTTGCCCACCACCGTGGCCCGTTCGCCATCTAGCTCGAGCACGTCGCCGTTTTCGATCAGGATGATATTTTCCTCGGCATACCCAAGATGGTTTTTCACAAACTCCTTATGCCGAAACAACATTCGATACTCGCCGTGGATCGGCACCACAAACTTTGGCCGCACCGCCTCGGTCATGATGCGAATGTCTTCCTGCGAAGCGTGGCCACTCACGTGGACCAAACGGCGCTTCTCCTCAATGATGTTGGCGCCGCGCTTGTAGATCATTCCGATCATGCGAGAGATCAGCCGCTCGTTACCCGGAATGATGCGCGCGGAGAGTACGACGGTGTCCCCCTCATCGATCATTAACCCCTTGTAGCTTTGCGTCGACATCTGCGAGAGCGCCGCCCGCGCCTCACCCTGAGAACCAGTGACCAGAAAAACGATGTCGTGGTCGCGCATCTGTTTCGCTTCATTAAGCGAGACCAGCAATCCGTCCGGGATATCCAGATAACCAAGGCGGTCGGAAATCTCCACGTTCTTCTGCATCGATCGCCCGAGCACGCAAACCTTGCGGTTAAACTGTTGGGAAATGTCGAGCACGATTTGCAGACGGTGGATCGACGAGGCAAAGGCAGCCACGACGATGCGGCCGCGAGCTTCGGCAAAAATCTCTTCGAAGGCAGGGATAACGGCCCGCTCTGAGGGTGTGCGGCCGGGGACAGTTGCGTTGGTGGAATCGGACAACAGCGCGAGCACGCCTTCCTGTCCATAGCGGCGGAACGAGCGCAGATCGATTGGCTCGCCGATTACCGGTGTCTCGTCGACCTTGTAGTCTCCGGTGTGGATGATGGTTCCGACGGGTGTCTTAATCGCAAGCGAGAAACAATCCACCAGCGAATGGGAGACACGAATGAACTCCACGCTGAATACACCCAGCTCAACCACGTCTCGGGGTTCGACCCGATGCAGCAGCGTGTCACCGAGCAGGTCGTGTTCAGTCAGCTTGCTTTCGGCCAGACCGGCGGTGAAGTGAGAACAGTAAACCGGCACGTTGAACTTCTTCAGCAGGTAAGGCAGCGCGCCCAGATGATCTTCGTGACCATGCGTAAGCACGATGGCAGTGATGTTCTCGCGATACTCTTCGAGAAAGTCGAAGTTGGGGACGCAAACGTCAACGCCATAAGCGCTCTCTTCGGGAAACCCCATGCCGGCGTCGAGGATGAGCATTTCATCCCCAAACCGCACCGCCATGCAGTTCATACCAAACTCGCCGATACCGCCGAGCGGAATAATTTCTAATACACTGCTCACTTTTGGTTAGTACTCGACTCTCAGTGATGTGGGTTGCACTGCACTATTTCATGCAGCGATTAAGGGGCTGAACAAAGAGGGACAGTATAGCATGGCCACTCGTGGACCGCAGATGAGCAGGGGCGCTCGCTCAGAAGACTTCGTGTTAACCGCGTCTTTTTCTGGATCGTCTTCGTTTCCCTTTTATGACTGACGCTAAGGCTACTCTTCGCATACAATCCGTCCCATCATGAAAACAATCGTGTCCGCCCTGGCCCTGACTCTGCTGCTTTTCGGCGCTGCCGTCGCTGCTCCGCAAACGATGCGCCTCGACTACTACCACACCGGCGACGCCACCAAAGAAATGTTCAGCGTCGACCGGGTTGTAATCGAGCCGCTCCCCTGGCCCGGCGACGTTAGCCGAAACATCGATGACTCAAACCTGGGAAAGTATTTCTTCGAAGTTCGCGACCAAAAGTCTAAAGGGGTTCTTTACTCGCGCGGATTTGCCTCCATCTACGGCGAATGGGAAACGACCGACGAAGCCAAAACCATGATGCGCACCTTCAGCGAGTCGTTGCGCTTCCCCGCCCCCGACGCTCCCGTTGAAATCGTTCTAAAAAAGCGGGACGCAAAAAATGGCTGGGTCGATATCTGGACGACCAACATCGACCCGAAGGATATGTTCATCGATCGCTCGAAGCCGCGGGCTCCGGCGCGCCTGATTCCTATTCAGCAGATGGGCGAGCCAGGCACTAAGGTTGATTTCCTGATTCTGGGCGACGGGTATACCGCCCGGGAAGCGAAGAAGTTTGAAAGCGACGCCCGGCGGCTGACGAAAGTGCTGTTCTCAACCTCTCCCTTCAAGGAGCACCGGAAGGACTTCAACGTTTGGGCGTTGTGCCCGCCGGCTGCCGAGAGTGGTATCTCGCGGCCGTCGACCGGCGTGTATCGCGATTCACCTTTGGGCGCTACTTACGATGCCTTTGGTTCAGAGCGTTACGTGCTCACGTTTGATAATCGGGCTTTGCGCAGGGTGGCTCAGTTTGCCCCCTACGAATTCATAGAAATTCTGGCCAACAATCGCACCTATGGCGGCGGCGGTATTTTCAACCTGTACAGCACCGTGGCCGCCGACAACGGTTTCGCGAATTACGTTTTCGTCCACGAGTTTGGACATCACTTTGCCGGACTGGCGGATGAGTACTACACCTCGCCTGTTTCTTATGCTCCGGCTACGGAGCGGACAGAACCCTGGGAGGAAAACGCTACGGCCTTGCTGGAGCCGGACAAACTCAAGTGGAAGGACCTCGTTCTGCCCGGCACCCCTATTCCGACTCCGTGGAGTAAGGAAGCGTATGAGCAAGCCTCTCGCGAATATCAGAAGCGGCGCACCCAAATCCGCAAGGACAACCGGCCAGAGAGTGAGATGGAGGCACTCTTCCGCGAAAATCTGGCCCACGAGCAGGCAATGTTTGGCAAAGAGAAATACTGGGGCCGCGTCGGCGCTTTCGAAGGCTCGATGTACGAAGCGAAGGGCTACTATCGCCCCGAAGTGGATTGCATCATGTTTTCCAGGACCGACCACTTCTGCGCAGTCTGCCGGCGGGCGATTGAACGAATCATTGCGCAGTATTCGCGCTGAGGGAGTGCAATCCTGTGGCGAGCACCGCACGACGCTTCATGAAGTTCTTGGCGACTGTTGGCTTGATAGTCTGGGCTGCCACCACCGCTCTGCCCCAGGCACCGAGTCGCCGCACCCGTGAGTCGGCTGAC
>DATKIS010000479.1:0-4783 GCA_035543975.1 Pyrinomonadaceae bacterium | reverse complement strand
CCGCCGGGGCGCTGGAATTGCCCGGCCTCTCACTGCAAATGCTAGGCACCGATGAGGGGTCAGTAAGGTACGATCTAACTCATTGGGTTTATGAAACACCCGGCGGATTGGTCTTTAGTTGGTCCTACAGCACTGATCTTTTCGAGCAATCGACGATCATTCGCATGCAGGAAAATTTCGCGATCTTGCTGAAGAGTATCGTGGAGAATCCGGAAGCACAGTTGAGCACGCTTGAAATTCTAAGCGAGACAGAGAAGAGACAGCGGCACGAGAAAGAGCAAGAGCGAACGAAAGCAAGCTATCGGAAATTCATGGATGTCAAACCGAAAGCTCTCCGGCTCACGCCTGATCCTGATCCTGATCCGGAAGTGGCGCCGTCGAAGTCTAACGTTGCGGGTGGTTAACGATGACGCAAAAAAACTCCGAACCCTCAAGCCTGAATAGTTTCAGGAACGTTAAGCGCAAGGCCGTCTCGTTATCTTCCGAATCGCTGGTGAAGATGTCTTATCTCACCGCGAATTCGACCTTCCCTCTGGTTATTGAACCGGTGCTTGAGGACATCAATTTAGTCACCTGGGCCGACAGTGAAAGAGAAAAGCTGGAGGCGCTGTTGCTGCAACACGGCGCGCTTTTGTTTCGCAACTTTCGCGTCGCGTCGGTGGGCCAGTTTGAGCAGTTCGCACGTGTGATTTCGCCGGACCTGCTTGACTATCTGGAGCGAGCTGCACCACGCACCGAGGTCGGAAAAAATGTTTACACCTCGACCGAGTATCCCGCCGATCAACGCATCCCGTTGCATCACGAGATGTCTTACTCGCATAACTGGCCTACCAAAATCTGGTTCCATTGTGTGGCAGCTGCAACGCAACGGGGAGCCACTCCCATCGCAGAAGACAGAAAGGTTTTCGCACGCCTGGATCCTAAGATCAAAGACATCTTTATGCGAAAGAAGGTCATGTATACGAGGAACTACGGTGAGGGTGTGGACCTCCCCTGGCAGGATGTCTTTCAGACTGAAGAGAGGTCTCGCGTCGAAGAATATTGCCGGCAGGCGAAGACGGAATTTGAGTGGAAGGATCACAACCGTCTGAAGACGCGGCAAATACGTCAAGCCGTTGCAGTCCATCCGAAAACGGGTGAGATGGTGTGGTTCAATCACGCGCACATGTTCCACATTTCGAACATGGCGCCGGCAGTACGAGAAGCGCTACTGTCCGAATTCAAAGAGGAAGGTTTGCCGCGCAATGCTTATTACGGCGACGGTACAACGATCGAGGATTCAATTCTGGAGGAGATTCGTGGTGTCTACGACGAACTGGCCGTTACTTTTCGTTGGCAAGAGGGCGACATCATGATGCTCGACAACTTCCTGGCATCGCATGGACGTGAGTCTTACGTGGGACCGCGGCGCATTGTCGTGGCGATGGCTGAACTTTATACAAATAAGGAAATCTGAAAGCGCTCTGCCTTCTCTGCGTACTCGGCGTTCGAGTTAGTCGTGAGAAACATTTAGCGCTGAAGACGCATAGGTCGCAGAGATCGAGAGCCTTCAAATCCGCTGGGTTTCCGCTCTAAACAACCACACCAAACAATCTGAATCCTGAATGCTTGGGATTCGACTGCTGCAATAAGAATATGAGTAGCGCAATAATTACCGATATCGACAATCCAAACGAAATTCCGCGCCACGAGACGTTGATCGACTTGTTGCGCTTCAGGGCCCTGGAACTGCCTAACCGCCTGGCTTTCAGGTTCCTCGTTGATGGCGAGACAGAAAAAGAGGCGGTCACTTACGGCGATCTCGAGAAACAAGTCAAAGGATATGCCGCTTGGCTGCAAATGCAGGTGTCCGCGGGCGATTGCGTGTTGCTGCTCTATCCGCCGGGACTGGAATACATCTCGGCTTTCCTCGGTTGTCTTTATGCCGGCGTAGTCGCCGTCCCGGCATATCCGCCGCGCCTCAATCGAAATTTCTCGCGACTTGAAAAAATCCTCAAAGATGCTCAGCCCGCCGCAGCTTTGACGACGCCGCAGATCCTGGCTCGAGTACGGCCGTTGATTTCCGAACAGTTGGGTTTCGGTTCGCTCAAATGGCTGGCGAGCGAAAACGGCGTTAGCGATATGGATGATTTTTGGATCGAGCCGGAGGTCAACGCCGAGACACTCGCGATGCTGCAGTACACATCCGGCTCTACCAACACTCCGCGCGGGGTGATGCTCAGTCATGGCAACTTGCTGCACAACTCGGCGCTGCTTTCTTATGGCTTCGGCTACACGGCCGAAAGCCGTTGCTTGACCTGGCTCCCGCTCTATCACGACATGGGTTTGATCGGTGGCATTTTGCAACCCCTCTACGGAGGCTTTCCCTGCACGATCATGTCTCCACATGCGTACCTGCAAAGACCGTCCCGCTGGCTCGAGGCTATTTCTACTCATCGCATCACGCTGAGCGGTGGTCCCAACTTCGCCTACGATTTGTGCGCTCGCAAAATCACGCCCGAGCAAATGCGAAACCTTGATCTCAGTTGTTGGGAAGTGGCTTTTAACGGTTCGGAGCCGATCCGTCAGGAAACGCTGGAAAGGTTCGCGCGGAAATTCGCAGTTTGCGGCTTTCGGCGCGAAGCCTTCTATCCATGCTATGGACTTGCGGAATCCACGCTCATTGTTTCCGGCAGTAAGGTGGGCGAGTCTCCCGTGGTCCAGACAGTCAGTGCGAAAGAGCTGGAGCAAAACCTGATCATTCCGAGCGCACCGGGAGCCGGCGACGCTGCCGACCATCATCCGCTGGTGGGAAGCGGGTGCCCGCTGCTGGACCAGCGTGTCGCGATCGTGAATCACGAAACTCTGGAGCAGTGCTCGCCATCTGCAGTGGGCGAGATTTGGGTCAAAGGTAAAAGCGTTGCGAAGGGTTATTGGCATCGGCTTGAAGAGACTGAACGAACCTTCAATGGCTACCTTGGGAATGATGGTCCATATTTACGCACCGGCGACCTCGGTTTTCTCCACGATGGGGAGTTGTTCGTCACCGGACGGATCAAAGACTTAATCGTTATTCGCGGTCTTAATCACTATCCGCAGGACATAGAGCAGTCGATCGTGCACAGCAATCCGGCTTTACGTGCCGATTGCGGCGCGGCCTTTGCGGTCGAGGTAAAGGGCGAAGAACGTTTGGTGGTGGTCCATGAGCTCGAGCCGCGCTACCGGGAAGATAACCTGGACTCAGTGATGGATGACATCCGTCAGGCTGTGGCTGAGAACCACGAACTCCAGTTGTACGCGATCATCCTCATCAAAGCCGGGACGATTTCCAAGACCTCGAGCGGAAAAATCCAACGGCACCTGTGTCGCGAGAAATTCCTTAGCAATGACCTCGAAACTTTAGCTGAATGGTGGGGCGACGTTGTTTTGGATGAGCCATTGCCGTTCCCGAAGACGACGGGAGCACTTCGCAGCATCGAGTCAGCAAACGATCAGCTCTCCCTGCTCCTGGCAACGAAGCTGGGTGTTGATTTCGAAAGTATTAATGTCAATAAACCGATTGCACGTTACGGTATCGATTCGCTAATGGCCATTGAATTAATGCATGCCATCGAAGCGCAAACGGGTTTCGTTCTGCCCATCGGCAGTTTTCTGGAAGAGTTCAGTATTCATGACCTCGCGGTGCAGGTGCTGGCCCGTGCTAAGGCCGAGCAGGAGCTCCCGCTGTCCCGCATTGCCTCCTTGTCCGGTGAGTTCGGTGACTACCCACTCTCGCCGTCGCAGAAGGGACTGTTCTTTCTTTATCAACTGGCCCCTGAGAGTGCGGCTTACAACATCTCTGCTGCAGTAAGGATCACGTCGGAATTGGATGTAGCCGCGCTGCGCGACAGTTTTCAGAAGTTAGTGGAGCGGCATCAAGCCCTGCGCACGACCTTCATGGAAAGCAACGGTGAGCCGATCCAACGTGTGAATGAACACGATAAGATCTGTTTCCTGGAACAGGATGCGATTGACTGGCGTCCGGAACAACTCGATGAGGCGCTGAGTGAATTTTCGCATCGACCGTTCGATCTCGAAAATGGACCACTCCTGCGCGTGACGCTCTTCAAACACTCAATGAATGCGCACACTCTGATCTTGTGTGTGCATCACATCGTGGCAGATTTCTGGTCTATCGCGGTCCTCATGGATGAACTGGGAATTTTATACAAAGCGCACCAGAATCAGATCGAGGTTACGCTGCTCCCGCTTGAGCTTAGCTATACCGATTACGCCTTATGGCATTCAGCGATGTTGTTGGGTCCGACCGGCGAGCGACTCTGGTCTTATTGGTCCAGGCAACTCGCGGGTGAATTGCCTACGTTGGATCTGTCCACTGATCGTTCGCGACCGGCCCTGCAAACTTATCACGGGGCAACGCACCATTTTTCGCTGTCCGCCGACGTTACTAAAAAACTGCACGACCTGGCGAGATCGCATAATGCAACGCTTTACATGACGCTGCTTGCGGCCTTCCAGGTGCTGCTCCTGCGTTACACCGGACAACGGGACATTCTGGTCGGCAGCCCCACCGCCGGAAGAAGCCGCGTAGCTTTGTCAGGCCTCGTAGGTTACTTCGCCAACACCCTTGTGTTGCGCGCGCAAATCGCGGAGTCGGAGAGTTTCGTTACGCTTCTGGGCCAGGTCAGGCAGACAGTGTTGGATGCGCTGGAGCATCAAGACTATCCGCTGGCTTTGCTCGTCGAACGCGTGCAGGTCGCGCGCGACCCGGCTCGGTCACCACTCTTTCAAGTTATGTTTAGCC
>DATKIS010000478.1:0-2049 GCA_035543975.1 Pyrinomonadaceae bacterium | reverse complement strand
AAGAGCAGCACGTGGAAGGGACAGTAAATTTGCGTTCCGACCCGCGAGGCAGGCGAGCCAGGTACTTTCCACGAGTGCTATTTCGCCGTTATCACCTCAAAAAATGCGGTTGGCCCACGCCGGAGTATTTCTTCCGCTCTGCGACGCCGGTGGTCTCGATTTAACGTAAGTGCGGGGAATCCCCGCACTTGATCAATTATTTCCTGATAGAAAGTCGGGAATCCACACACCTGACGAATTACTCCCTGATTTAGAGGGAGCAAATCGCTTTACACCTGCGGGGAATTCCCGCACCAGCCAATTACTCGCTGTCTTATTAGATAAACAAATGGGGAATAAGGGAAGTATTCAAAGGGTACTTTCACTGCGCTATTCAGTCTGAACTGGATCACATACGACGATCCTAACTGGTCTACCTCTGGCACCACGCTTGCACAGGGATCGTCAACGCCGCGATGGTCAGTCCATCGACGTTGTCGGCGGCATCTGCAATACCGCGAGGCGTCCAACCAAGACTGCGGCAACACTCCAACAAGCGTTGCGACTGATCTGTTATGTCGCGGGCTCATCTCGTTTCCCTTACAACCACTCGAGAGGATGAATTTGTTATGCAAATAATTTCTACTCAAAAACTCTGTGGGTATCCAGTTCTGGAGATTCGCCGACTAATGCGGGCAGGTGCCGGGTCCCAGTGGGGAGTCAGTTTCGTAGCCGAAAGGCTTGGGATTAAGACGAAGGCCGCAACGCGCCTAATCGAGGCACTCGTGGCGGACGGTTTGATTGTCGAAATCGATACGCGGTCAAATGGTCGTAATTATGAACTAACAATCAAAGGCATGGCTTTGGGTATGGCCAGTGCGGCCAAGCCCATCAGGCGACTAACGGCAGAGCGGCTCGTTTCTGAGTTTTTACAACGCGTTGAAGAGGTAAACAACGATTCAGACCTACTCTATTTTGTCAGTGAGGTCGTGGCCTTCGGAAGCTTGCTTACTGCCTCGCCTACACTCGGGGACATTGATTTAGCGGTGAGGTATACACGGAAGGTCTGCCAAACCCACTGGAGTGTTCAAGCGAGGCAGCGCGTCGCGATCGCTGAAGCCAACGGACGATACTTTAGCGGATTCTTTGAAAGGCTAGGGTGGCCTGAGAGGGAGATCGAGCTCAAATTGCGCAAAGGCTCAAGAGCGCTCCATCTTCATGACCTCAGCGAGGAAGGCACGTTCATCGAGACCATTCCGCATAAACGGATATATCTTCGTCAGCCCGAGAGCGGTCCGGCCGGTCCCGGGGTTACAACGACATCCTCGGCCGGCTTTGAAAACTCTCTGGGGATTTAGGCCAAGAGGCAGTTATTTGTCCCTCCGCCTAGTTTTGATCAATGGTGTCGGCGTGTACTTAACTTGGCGCCAAGCTTCCAAGACTTCTTGGAGTAGTCTTCCGTCAAGAGTCGAAATCCATTGGGGAATAGTCATTGTCTCGAGTGAGACGTCTGCAAGGACGGCGTCATCGATCCCCTTATATCTTTGCCAAGTGATGATTCTTGTAGAGGTTCTGAGGTTGCGGGCCGCGATGTCCTGTTCCCTGGCTGCTATAAGGCGGGCCAGTTGCCGTGCGACTACTGGATTGGTTTTATAGTCAGCATCAAAGGCGATTAGCGCGTTGTAAGGGCGCGAGGCCTCGATAATGTCCGCATGGGAACAACTAACCCCGCTGGCGGCGATGACACGCGCTTTCGGTCTGAGACTTACCAGAATGTCAGCTTTGAGAGCGCCTTCAGTAATGATGACCGTTTTCCCCGGCAACAAATCAGTCGGCTTGAATGTGAAGTGGATTGGCGTGCCGGAACTTGCGCCGCGGAATGGAAACGGGCATGCGAGCCATCGGTATTTCTTTTCGCCGGTGCGAAGATCGTTTCTGTGAAGCCGGAGTTGGCAGGCTTGAATTCTGCCTTGCTCGTCACGGTAGGGAATGACGAGCAAGGGCATATTGTAATCACGAGGGTTCCATAATTGAACGTTTCCAGTTTCGTCTTGCCAAAACCCGGGAACA
>DATKIS010000477.1:0-2825 GCA_035543975.1 Pyrinomonadaceae bacterium | reverse complement strand
CGTACGGCTTTTGGCTCTACGAGGAGTTTCTCCCATTCTTTCAGGCCTTGCTTAAAGACCTTGCGAATGTTCTGGATTCCTTCAACAGTCCAAGCCCTATATTCCTCGGCCTTATCCGAATCTTCATCGCCGGTCAGCTCCGCCTGCTCGGAAAAAATGACGATCTCGCGAATGTTGGCCCTGCCGGCCTCCAGTTCTTCGCCGATCTTCAGAACCTCTTTAACCGCAATCGGCGAACGTGCTATCGCTTTTTGCGTCTTCAGCTGGCCGCGCTCGATTCTTTTGGCAATCGCCACTTCGCCTTCACGCGTCAGCAGTGGGACTACACCCATCTCGCGCAAGTAGAGGCGAACCGGATCGTTGGTTTTTTCCAGGGCGCCGGCCGAAAGATTGAGTTCGACATCCTCGTCGGCGGCGTCTTCGTCATCAACTGAAATTGCGGTGGCTTGTTCGAGTAGGCGTTCGTCAGAATCCCCTACCGGAATATTGGAGCCTTCCAGTTTTTGCAGCACATCTTCAATATCGTCGGGAGAAACGACATTGTCGGGCAACTCTCGATTGAGATCGTCAAACGTAAGGTATTTCTTGTCGCCGCCCAACTCGAGCAGACGCTCCATTACATCATCTCGATCTTTATCTTCGATACTCACTAATCTCTTCCCTTAGGTAACTTCAGACTCAGAACGCGGGTTGTGAGAATAATTCAACTTCCCGGAGCCGGATACATTAATAGCTTCGGGAGAATGAGTCCAGTCGAGGTATGGAAAACTCTAAACCAAGGAACTAATGTCCAATTTGCATTGCTTCAGCTTTTGGTAAAAGGCCGTCCCGGCGTCGAATTAACTCCAGGTGTTCAAGGGAAAGTCTATCCCGCTCCTCTATTTCTCCATTACGCTCAGCAACGGCAATCTCCGACCGCAGGTCACTAAGACGGCGGTCCACATTCATCAACCTCAGGGCGTCGATACACCTTTGAGCGTCCAGCTGCCGGACTTCCAGTTGCCTATCCTCAGACACCTCATCAGCGCTCATTAAGAGACTCGGCAAGAGTTCGGAAATGGGATCTCCTTCAGTCTTCTTACTCAGGAAATCAAAGTCAATGACAACGCCTTCCCGCTGACCATCCACCAGGGCAAGGAAAACTGGCGCGGTCGGAAGGCCTTCGTAATCACCAGGTTCGAGTTTTGGTAAGACTGTGTCTCGCAGTCCTTCGTCCGCCAGGAGCATTTCCAATAGTTTAGCTTCAGCCACGGTTGGCTTCAGTCCCGGCCGTCTTACTGTCTGTTCGCCGATGCGCGGGCGGTCGCTGATCCCCACCCTGATGGAATGCCATAACTCCCGTTTGACCGTGGCGTCGGTGATGCGCAGCGAGTCCATCGCAATGTCAAAGTACTCGCGTTTTTGCAGACGGCTCCGCACCGCCCGGATATATGGCAGAACCTCATCAATCGCCGCCTCTTTGTCGGCAGGGTTGCTGAGCTTTCGATCCCTGACTGCCTGATCGATTACAAACTGAATGTGCGGTTGAGCTTCTCCACGGCGACGGTGGTATTCACTCGCACCGGATTTTCTAAGGAACTCGTCTGGGTCGGCGCCATCAGGAAGTACGAGAATCTTGACTTCAAGATCTTCCGCCAGCAGTATTTCAATAGACTTCTTGGCAGCCTGGACCCCCGCCGAATCGCCGTCATAATTGACCACGACTTTACGGGCAAACCGGCCTAACACTTTCACCTGATCGGGTGTCAATGCTGTTCCCAGGCTGGCAGCGACATTACGAATCCCAAACTGGTAGGGAACAATCAAATCCAAAAAGCCTTCCACCAAGATGGCGAATCCGTTGCGCCGAATTTCATCGCGGGTGAGGTTCAACCCAAACAGATTTCGCCCTTTCACATAAGCCGCGGTTTCGGGTGAGTTGATATATTTCGCGTCTTCATTTTTCAGAGTACGGCCGCCGAAAGCGATTGGCTTTCCCTGGATGTCCATGACCGGGAAGATTAGGCGGCCGCGGAATCGGTCATACGACCGGCCCGCCTCCTTCTTTGCAACCAGCCCGCTTCGATCGATCTGTTCCTGGCTGGCCCCTTTCTGCCGAAGATGACTCGAGAGCGCATCCCAACTATCGGGCGCGTATCCCAGCCGAAACGTCTTGCGCGTCTCTTCCGTAATCTCTCGGCCCTGCAGGTAGTCTCGGGCGATGCGGCCCTCCGGGCTCGACTCGAGTTGTTGCTCCCACCACTCCAGCGCCCACTTGTTGAGTTCAATAACTTCTTCTGACTCCAGCCGCCGAGCCTGGAAGCGACTGTCGTCAACCATCACCGGCAACGGCACGCCTGACTTCTCCGCAACGAGCTTGATTGCCTCGGGAAACGAGACGCGCTCCATCTCCATGACAAAGTTGATAACGTTGCCACCCTTGTGACAACCAAAACAATAGAAAATTTCCTTAACTGGACTAACGGAAAACGAAGGCGTCTTTTCTTTGTGAAATGGACAGCAGGCCATCCAGTTTGTGCCCTTCTTCTTGAGCTGCACATAGTCCTGAATCACGCGCACGATGTCCGCCTGGCGCTTGAGGTCGTCGATGAAGGTCTGTGGATAACGCATTACTTGAAGACCCGAATACGTGTACGTTCGACTATTGTGGTGACTTTGTGATGTCTCCGCAAGTCATTACTCAGTACAAATGCTTTTACGAATTTGGCCAGTGTTAGTGCGCCTTGCCGTGGTGGACGGAAAACCACGATGCCGCTATGTGCACCGGGCGGATAGGCTCAGGTTCAGAAATACGTGTCGAGCGTAAACAGAATTCTATCTTGCGA
>DATKIS010000476.1:0-4465 GCA_035543975.1 Pyrinomonadaceae bacterium | reverse complement strand
ATGAAAATGGCAGTTGGTACTTGGCAGTAAACTTCTTGTGAGAAGCCTCACTGTCTGCAGATACTCCCAGGACTTCAATGCCCTGTTTCTTGAAGTCAGCAAACGCATCGCGAAATGAGCAGGCCTCTTTGGTACATCCTGGCGTATCATCCTTGGGATAGAAATAAAGAACTACCTTTTGGCCGCGAAGGTCCTTCAGCCTTACGGTTTCGCCGTCGGTGTTTTTCGCCGCGAAGTCTGGCGCCTTCGTACCTTCTTTCAGCATTTGTGCGACTCCAATCTACTTGAGAGTTATTGGTTAATGAATGGGACGCCATTCTAAGCTGTCAGAATTCTGTCGGGCAAGAACCAGCCCGGCCAGGTTTTTGAGTTTTTCTCTGTGCGTGCACTGTGTTCTCCGTGTCTTCAGTGGCGGAAAAACGGAGGGGAATATTTCCCCCTGAGACGGAAAGTACGCAGAGGGTGCACAGAGATCGGAGAATAAAGAAAAGGCAAACAAATGAAACCTAAGAAAAAGGGCAGTTATTGGATGGTGAAACAGGAGCCCGAAACCTATTCATGGACTGACTTCGTTAAAGACGGTGCAACCGATTGGACTGGTGTGAGGAATTACCAGGCCCGAAACAACCTGCGCGAAATGTCTCCCGGCGAGCGAGTCTTGTTTTACCATTCTGGAAAAGACAAAGCGGTGGTGGGCATCGCGGAGGTCGTCAAAGGTGCTTACCCGGATCCGACCGCCGACGATGAGCAATGGGTGGCAGTTGACCTCAAGGCGGTCAAGGCGTTGAAGATTCCGGTGCCGCTGGCGGCCATACGCTACGACGAACGCCTAAGCCAGTTGCCCTTAATCCGGCAGTCGCAATTGTCGGTGATGTCGTTGAGCAAGGATGAATTTGAAGTGATAGTAGCTCTGGGCGCCGGCAAGGGACGGAAATAATTATCGGTAATTTGGAAAGCGGAGGCGAATAATGTTCAAGCAGCTTGATTACACGATGGTAGTTGTCTCGGATATGCAGCGTTCAGTGGAGTTTTATCGCGACACTCTGGGATTACCTTTGAAGTTTCATTCGCCCGATTGGACTGAGTTTCAAACCGGAACGACAACTTTTGCCCTGCATGGCGGAGGCATCGCTCCACCAGGCCCGCCGACTGGCGATCCGTCAAAGCAGGCAGGGCACTGCTCGATTGGATTTAACGTGGAGGACGTTGACAAGACTTATGAGGAACTGAAGGCCAAGGGAATTAGCTTCGTGATGCCCCCGACGCAAAGGGAGGGTGAAGGGATCCGATTGGCGGTAGCGATTGATCCGGACGGTCTACCGATCTCATTTGCTCAACTAATCGCGGAGAGTGCCTCCACCTAGAATCGACCTTCAGGGGACCGAGCGGGGCGAGCCCGCCTTCCTGACCCCGAGCTTCTCAAGCGCTGCGCTGACGCGTCATTGAAAGTCTTCCAACCAGAACTGAGCTCATCCAATCGATTAAGCTCGGAGTAAGGAAGGGAGATCGCCCGCGCTCTTCTGCTCAAAATTAGTACCCCCCCGGTGAGCTCTCGCTGAGCTCATTGCCTCAGACTGCGAACTCGCCGGAATCAGTGGTATAAACATCAACCACGCTCCCGGTTTCAAATCAATTATAGGAGGTTACGCGATGCGTCTGACCGAAATGGTTTCGTGCTCTGGTTGAGCGGCTAAGCTCAATCCAAGCTTACTCGCTCAGGTTCTGGGCGGGCTACCAACACAACCCGATAACGCGAATGTCCTGGTTGGTTTTGACAAAGCCGACGACGCCGGAGTGTATCGACTGCGCGACGACCTCGCGATCGTCCAAACAGTCGATTTTTTCACACCGATCGTCGACGACCCGTATGTCTACGGTCAGATCGCTGCGCTCAATTCGATTAACGACGTTTGGGCGATGGCCGGCACGCCGCTCACCGCGCTCGCCATAACCTGCTTTCCGAAGAAGGGTGTCGATCCGGCAATTCTCGGCGAGATTATGCGCGGTGGATTAGAAACTTTGAACCAGTATGGCGTCACCCTAATAGGCGGTCACAGCGTGGACAGCGAACAAATAATGTTTGGCTACTCCGTGACCGGAGTAATCGATCCGGAAAAAATCGCAACCAACTCAGGTGCACGCCCCGGCGACGTAATCATTCTGACGAAACCAATTGGCACGGGCGTAATTTCGAGCGGCATCAAGTTTGAGAAAGCGAGCGCCGAGGTCGCGGCTTCATCAATCGCCACCATGCTGACTCCTGGGAAGTATGCCGCCGAAGCAATGCGTGAGTTCGGCGTGAAAGGGGCGACAGACGTGACCGGCTTTTCCCTGCTTGGCCACGCCTGGGAAATGGCAAAGGCCAGCAACGTCACGATCGAGATCGACGCCGGCGCCGTCCCACTGCTGGCTGGAGCGCTTGAACTGGCAACGGCCGGCGTCGTTACTGGCGCTGATAAGACGAATCGCGAGTACGTAGGCGACGACATTAGGATCGATGAATCGGTGAGTAAGGACCTGGTTAAGGTATTGTTCGATCCGCAGACGGCCGGTGGAATGTTGATTTCGGCGCCTCTGGAGGCTTCCGGTTCTTTGTTGGAGCGATTGAAAGAAACTTATCCACAAGCGGAAATAATTGGGGGAGTGGTGGGGCAAAGACCGCAGTCAATCATTGTAACGTCGGCTTGATGTCATCCACTCAAAACGAGGGGCCGTCAGAGTAAGACCGCGACAGCGTTGCGTGATATCACGGACTTAACGTCAATGGAACGACTCGATTTCCTGTGCAGCGCGGCTGGATTCAGATGAATGGAACGACTCAACGAGCCATCGAAGATGGCGGCAGAGTGTAGCCCCGAGCGTAAGCCCGGGGATCAGTCGGCAAACCTCCCTGAGCCCGCGACCGCGGGCGACAGAGGACTGCCGAAAAGCACACAGGCCCCGATCTCTGCCGCCCCGCCGGGGCTCCGAATCATTTTGCGTCTCGATCCCCGGGCTCACGCCCGGGGCTACGTTCTGCCGCCCGCTCTCGCGGGCTCGGTGAATGCCTCGCGGTTGAAATCAGTGGGCGAAAAGTGGAGCCCGCGAGAGTGGGCGACAGAGGCCTAGGGTGGCGACTCCATCTCTGTTGCCCCGATGATCCGCTAATACGCATTGGACCGCGTTACTGTGCGACACTGTAAGGCTCTCATCTTGCCGTCTTTGCACCAGCCAGCTATGCTTGACAGTCAAAGTATTGGTGTCGTTTTTTAAGGAACAACGATGGCTTCCGTTCCAAACTATTACTTAACTCCTGAAGATTATTTGGCCCTTGAGCGGAAAGCCGAGTTTAAGAGCGAATACATGGATGGCGCTGTGTACGCCTTTGCAGGTGGTAGCCCGCGTCACAATCTAATTGTAGCTAATGTCATTATCACCCTCGGCTT
This sequence comes from Pyrinomonadaceae bacterium, assembly GCA_035543975.1. Lineage (GTDB taxonomy): Bacteria > Acidobacteriota > Blastocatellia > Pyrinomonadales > Pyrinomonadaceae > PSRF01. The sequence goes on along the minus strand of DATKIS010000476.1, from coordinate 1,040 downwards.
ACAGCTTAGGGGCCGGCCGTGCAGAGTCTACCCAAGCGACCTCAAAGTGAGTGTCCCAAACTTTAAACGCTTCTTCTATCCAGACGTATCTGTTGTCTGCGGCGATGACGAGGTTGCTGACGATGAACGGGACGTCCTTCTGAACCCAAAATTAATCGTGGAAGTCTCTTCGGAGTCCACCGCTGCTTTCGACCGTGGCAAGAAGTTTTTGTCTTATCAGCAGATTGAGTCATTGCGCGAGTATCTGCTGGTTTCACAGGATGAAATGTTGGTCGAGGACTATACGCGGCAGGGCAATGATACGTGGCTCTACACGAAGGTTACCGGCTTGGACGGGAGCCTCAGTTTACCTTCAATTGAATGCACTCTTTCATTGAAAGATGTTTATGACAAGGCAACCTAGACTCAGGGAAGCAAATGGTTTCATCAAGCCAACAGTTAAGCCAAGGCGACAGCATTACCCGAATACGCCAGTTCTTTCGCAGCGTGCGTGCACGCACCATGCAGATTGTCGCGCCGCTGGAAATCGAAGACTACGTCATCCAGACGGCGGAGTTTATGAGTCCGCCGCGCTGGCACATCGGTCACACCTCCTGGTTTTTCGAGACGCTGTTGCAAAAGTACAAGCCCGGATATCAGGTTTACTCACCCGAGTTTCTCTTCTACTTCAATTCCTACTACGAAGGGTTTGGCGCGCGGATCGAGCGGCCGAAGCGCGGCACCAAGTCGCGCCCGACGGTTAAGGAGACCGTCGCCTACCGCAACCAGATCGATGCCTTAATGTCCGAGTTCATTGAAACGCTCGCCATGCATCCCCAAGGCGACACCGTGCTTTCGCTGATTAGGCTCGGACTCGAACACGAGATGCAGCACCAGGAGTTGCTGGTTTACGACATCAAGCATTTGCTTTGTGATCAGTTTGACACCCCCGTGCAAACAGCTCCGGCCGCCTCGACGAAGGTTGCAGGTATGGCGGAGATCGAGGGCGGACTGTTCTGGCTGGGCTACGGAAGCGAAGTTCAAAGTTCAAAGTCCAAAGT
>DATKIS010000475.1:0-6044 GCA_035543975.1 Pyrinomonadaceae bacterium | reverse complement strand
GACGATCTATGGACACTTCCGGGCCGTCGCCTATGAAAACATTATCAATGGCGACGTACACCTCGCGATGGTGATGGGCAATGTGCAAACCGAGGATCCCGTCCTGGTGCGCGTGCACACCGCAAACGTTACCTGCGACATGTTTGGGTCATTGATTGACGATACTGGATTTCAACTGCATGCCGCCCTGGAGAAAATCGCGGGCGCCGGCCAGGGCGTCGTCCTGTATCTGCGACAGCGAGACCACAGCCTGGATCTGGTGAATCAGTTGCGGACCTACGGAATAATGCAGGAGCGAAACATTAGCAAAAGTGAAGCGAGCCTGGAGACGGGTTATGGCGTGGATCGCGACTATGGAGTCGGCGCCCAGATTCTTCATGACCTGGGACTGCGTCGTATCCAATTGCTGACGAACCACCCCCCTAAAGTAGCTGCTCTTGAAGGTTTCGCCCTCGAGGTTGTCGGCAATGTTCCCCTGGGCCAGCCGGCACATCTCAAGGATTCTGGAGTAGCTCGAAAACAAAAAATGTCGGAAGAGAGCGAGCAAACCGCCTGAGCCGTTTTGCCATCTCGATATATTAGGTGGCTCCAGGTCACAGCTCCCGAGCTACGTAAACTCTCTCCAATGTTTTCAGTGGCTTCTTAGCTTTTTGGCGTTCCCTCTCCCATTTTGAAGGCGGTAGACAGACATTCGGGTCTGTCTGTTTTGGATCCAGTAACGACGGCAAGCAAGGACGTTTGCCGGCAGCTTGGGGTAGTAGGCCGACTGAGCAGGGCTTAGAGTTTACGCCGAAGCCCTCCATCATCGTCCCGCCTCTGCCGGGCTATCCGGCCGGGGATCCCGGGGTCGGGCTACTGACCCGCCTACGAGAGTCTGAGTGGAAGCAAGAGACAGAACGGTCCTACAAAGCGGGTTATGACTGTGGACGATCGCGATAAAGAGCCTGAGAAGGGTTCGTCTTCTTCGACGAATGATAAGAAAATTGCCGACGCTCTCCAGTCCAAAACGGATGAGCCGCTCCCGCCTGTCGCAGAAGCAATCGCCGAACGCGACGCCGAAAGAAAACACCCGGTTACTCCCCAGGGCCGTCGCCGCCGCTTCCTAAATCAACGCAACCTCCTGATCGCGACGGTTGCCGCGGCCATTGGCGTGGTCGCCCTGATCCTGCTGATCTTCATCAGTTACCGGCTGGGCTATGTCGATCGCTATGTGGCCGTCCAAATCAAGGAGACGTTTGCGAAGTATGGTATCCGGGCCGAGATAAAAGAGTTTCACGCCGGCTTTCCGCCGCAGACCGTGGAAATGTCAGGCGTCGAACTCTTCGACGCTCAAACGGGAGAGAAACTCGGCAAGATTGACCGGCTGACGGCAACGATTCGAGTCGAAGATTTATACGCACTCAATCTGCAACGAAACATAAGTCTCAAAGATCTGAAAGTGGACGGCCTCGAAGCTTGGGTCACCTTCGACGAACAGGGTCGCTCAAACTTTCGCAACATTCACATCCCGCCCCCCGTCACCAATCGCCGCATCCTGTTTGCCTATAGCGCGGCGAATGTCGAGATCAAAAACGGAGTTATTCATTACGGAGACCAGCGGCACGAAATCTCCGGCGAAGCGCGAAATCTCCAAGCCCTGATTCTGCCTGCAGATCCTAGCGCCCCGGTCGAGAGCCGGATGCACCCGGTAACCTTCTCAGTTTCTAACTCCACCTTCACCTACGACGGCCGGCCGGTTAACAACATCGATATTGAGGCGCAGGCGCGCGTGAATGAAACACGCGTCGAGATTCAGCAACTCGTCTTGCGCTCGCCCGTCGCGGAAGCGCGGCTGCAAGGCACGATGGACGACTGGCGCGCCCTCCGCTACAAAATGAATATCACGTCCTCAGTGGATCTGACTCAGCTCTCGGACGTCCTGCAATCCGGAACTACTTTGCGCGGCAGCGGAAATTTTGTAGGGCTGGTTACCGGCGAGGGAGACCAGTACAAAGTTGAAGGCACCATCAAGTCTGACGCGCTGGCAGCTGACGGGGTGCGTCTGCAAGGGTTGAATGTGACAGCCAAAGGCAGTGGTCAGGGAAAAGCCTACGACATCAACGGCAAGGCGGTGGCTGCACTTTTAACCGCAGGCGACTTTCAACTCAACAACGTCCAGCTCGTCGGCGGCGTTATGGGAACCGGGTCCGACTTTCGCTGGATTGGCGAATTGCGCGCTGCGGCCGAGCGAAGCTACGGGACCACCATCACCGGATTGATCCTTCAGGACGCCCGCGCCGAGATGAACGATGGAGTGCTGACGGCTTCTTCAAGACAGTTTAGCGCCGGCAGCCTGACGTCTTCGGGCACGCGAGCCAACGGCATCACGGCGTCGGATTTGCGCATGCGCAGTGATGACAGTGGCACGACCGCCAGCGTCTCCAGGGCGAAGGCGGGGACGATTCAGAGTTCGGGCGCCAAGGTAGACGGCGTAACCGCCAACAATATCGACATCGTCAACCGAAACGGCGTCACCAGTGTGGTAGTAAGAGAGGTGCAGGTCGGCGCTACCCACGCTTCCGGCGCGGAGATTGGCAGCCTGAGCATCGCCGGAGTGCGACTCTCGGTTCGGGCCGGGCGCATCGAAGGGTCAACCGCTGACATAAACGCAGGCACAGTGAAGTTGGCCGATGGGCAGGTAGAGAATGTAAAACTCGCCAAGCCGGTTTTCGTAGTCGAACCCTCCGGTCGTTACCGGGCCAGCGCTGACTTAACCCTGGGCGGCGGTGTGTTGGGCCAGCTGGCGATGGGACAGGCTCGCGCCAGGCTGGTGGCCACCAGCAGCGAAATCCAGCTCAACAACTTCGAAGCCGACATTTTCAACGGCAAGGCCAATGGGAATGCCAGCATTGCTATCACGCGTGGCGGAACCTCCCGCATCAAGGGGGCCTTTAGCGATCTCGAGGTTTCCGGCCCGCTTACTGCCATTGCCGGCGCGGCGGTGCCTCTGGCCGGCAAGGCAAACGGGACCATCGACCTCGCCTTTCCAGGGACTGACTTCAAACAAGCGTCCGGCTCTCTCGCCACTACCTTCACCGCGGACGTGGCTGACCCCAGCGGACGCGTGCCGCTCTCCGGGGTGGTGTCGCTGCGAGCTGAGCGAGGGCTGTTCGTAATTAACCAGGTCGATCTGCAAACCGCCCAGACGAAACTCAATGCGACGGGACAGTTTTCGTTCTCAGGCGATTCCGATCTCCAGGTTGATCTCAATTCCGCCGACGCCGCCGAGCTCCAGGCTGTTTTGATTTCATCGGGACTGCTGCCGGAGGTCGAGGAGCAGATGCGCAGTTACGGGATGGACCTCGGCGGGCAGCTGGCATTTAACGGCACCTTGAAAGGCAAACTCAGCACTCCGGACATCGATGGCAAAGTCTCACTTGGTTCATTGCTAATTAACGGGAAGGACCTGGGGGCGGTGTCAGCCGCGCTGCGGATGACTGCGGAGGAACTGCGCATTGCCGACGGACGATTGACTGAGAAGGACGGCGGGGGCATGCAGTTTACGGTGGTCGCCCCGCGCACGGGCGAAAACAACATCACTCTCGACGCCACCCTTGACCGGGTCAATGCGGGTAATTTGATCGCGGCGTTACGCTCCCGGAAGTCGGTTGGCAGCAGTGACAGTCTGACCGGCCTTGATCTCTCGCTAGCTGATACCCAGGCAGACGCGTCCGGGCAAATAAAAATAACCGGCATACCTAACGCAATGTCGGGTACCGCTGACTTGCGTCTCGGCAGCGGGCGCCTCGCCGGCGAACCCCTGGAGAGCCTGGTCGCCCGCGCCAGCTTCAATGGTTCCAAAGTCACCATCGAAACCGTCGATGCCAAACTGGCGGCGGGTCACATTGTCGCCAATGGTTCTTACGACACTACGACCAAGGCGTTTGACCTGCAGGGTCGAGCTGAAGGAGTCCAGTTAAGCCGCCTGGTTGCCCTCTCGAATCGGCCGGGACTCGCCACCATCACCGGCACCGCCGACTTTAACGCGCGCGTAATTGGGGACCTTTCCCAGGGTGACTTCTCCGGCTACCAGATTACCTTTGACGGGGTGGGTAAAGACGTCACCGTCAATGGCCGAGAAGCGGGCACGCTCGCACTCGTGGGCAGAACTGAAAACAAGCAACTAAACATCACGCTGACCACCGGCCTCCTTGGAGCACCACAGGTGCTGGCGGCGCAAATAAACCTGGGCGACGAGCGGCTGACGGCGAATCTTGAGACCACCTTAAATAAGGCTGACCTGGCCACAGTTTTGAAGATGCTCCTGCCGGACGCCGGAGTGAAGCTGGCCGGAACCGCCACCGGCACGATCAAGATGAGCGGTAGTCTTTTGGATGAAGACGGATACTTTACGTCCACCGGCTTACAAGGATCAGCCAACCTTACGGAACTCAGTTTCCGGGTTGAGGACGTGCAACTTAACGCCACCGCGCCGCTCGTCGTGCGGTTCTCGCCCAACGAATTAACCTTCGAACAAACCAAATTTACCGGCCCGGGAACCAACATCGTGCTCGGCGGCACCCTGGCGATTGCCCCCGGTGGACGCCAAAGCATGACCGCCGATGGCCAGCTAAATCTCCGCGTCTTGAATGGACTCAGTCCGGATGCGTTTACTTCAGGGACGGCGGAAGTGGCGGTGCGAATCACCGGTAGCTATGAGTCGCCGAGACTGAACGGAACTGCGTCGGTGGCCGGCGGTTCAATTTCGTTGTTGATTGGGAACGAACGCTGGACCATCGCAAACCTGAAAGCTCTTGTCAGGTTCTCTTCCAACCAGGCCCAGATTGACAGTATGACCGGCACCCTGGGCGGCGGCCGTCTCTCAGCTACTGGCGGCGCCCTAATCGAAGGGTTCACGCTGGGCAAGTTTCTTTTCAACATTCACGGCGTGGACGTAAGTGCGCCGTTCCCCGAAGGCTTTCGCACCACCGGGAATATCGACCTCGAAATAAAGGGCACTTCCCGCGAGCAGCTGGTGGGTGGCGTGGTCAACATTCGCCGCGCTGAATACACCCAGGACATCGAGCTTGCGGACCTGATCAATTTCAAACGCGAGGAGTCGATCGAAGAGGGCAGCGAGATCGAGCTGACCCGGGCGGCCTTGTACAGCGGTTTAAGAATCGAGGGGCGGAACGCGCTGGTGGTCCGAAACAATCTGGCAGACTTGGTTGGTTCACTTTCATTGGAGGTGAATGGCCCGGTTAAGGATGCGGTGGTCTCCGGCCGGATTACCGCCACCAGCGGCACCTTGAACTTCCGCAACGATCGCTACGAAATAACTCGCGCTTTGATGGATCTGCCGCCGCAGCCAAACGCCGACCCGATTATTAACATTCAGGCTGAATCGCAGATTCGCGGTTATCGCGTGACCGTTGGTCTCGCGGGACCGCTGTCGCAGCCGCAGGCGGTGGTCAGTTCAGAGCCGGCCTTGCCGCAGGCTGACGTAGTGTCGCTGATTACGACCGGTCAGCTCTCGACGGGAGATACCAGCGCCTCCGTCCTCTCCCAAACAGGGCTGGGGACTGCCACCAGCCTTTTGACGGACGCGCTGATCAACGCCCCGGCCCAACGCGCCACCAGCAGACTTTTTGGTTTGAGCCGGTTTGAGATTAACCCGGTAATCAGTGGGCGCAGTGGCTCAACGCCGGCGGCACGACTGACGCTTGGCAAGCGAATCAACAAAGATCTTTCGATTACTTACTCGACCAACGTGGCGTCCGATCCGAACCAAATCCTGGCGCTCGAGTACCGGGTTTCGGATCGGCTATTTTTTATCGCGCAGTATGAGCAGGCATCGACTCGCAAACTAACGGCGCGCAATAACAGTTTCAATTTTGAGATTCGGTTCAGAAGACGGTTTTGAGGGGACTCTGTGCTGCCATCTGGTGGCCGCGGACGCAACCAAACATCAAGCAAATGGGCGTGCTGGAAATATCAGTTCAAGTTGGGCAGATTCGCAGGTTGGGAAGGGCGGCTTGTCCCCGCTCGGGCGGAATGCCATCCAA
>DATKIS010000474.1:0-3147 GCA_035543975.1 Pyrinomonadaceae bacterium | reverse complement strand
ATCGAATTGTTGACCAGTATGAAGAACTTTTTGCTGAGATGTCCGGTGCCAGGCTGAACGCTGATCCTCAACCAAAGGTGGAATCGTTCCAGCGAGCGAAGGAAGTAGCTTTCAAAGACTAGAGGATTAACTGGTCCTTCCTAATAAAGAGACGTGCCCCGCCAATCATCTATGATTGGCGGGGCAACTTTCCGGCAGGTTCGGGTCGATCAGGTGGCAGTGGCAAAGAACTGAGAATCGTTACATATCGACGATTCCGTGAAACCAGGTGGTGCTTTTTTGCGGGTGAGATAAAGCCTCGCGGATACGAAGAAAAATAAATACCGCGTTCCCTGGATAAGCACCCCTTCAAATTTCTTCTCTTGTTCAGTGTGAAATTATACGAACATCCGTGACCTGTCAAGGACAATGTTAACCATTTCGCAAAACTTCCGTAACATCTAGCTCCCGATCGCTTTTTCAGAAGCCATGGCCGTCAAAGTCGCAGAAGGCTATTGACCTGAACGGGCAGACGAGAGACGTAGCGCCTGTCGGCGCGCGGACTCAGAAACATTTCGATTCTGCGAGAGTTGCTTTAGGTCTTTGGTGCGAATCCGGGGGAGCGTGCTGATCACGGTTGGCAGAGGGGTGCGCGGATTACGAACCAGATTGTGGATGATGGCGTATGACCGGGCCCAGGCACGGTTCATGGCAATAAGTCGTAGCACTTCGTCGGCTACGGTTCTCATCGCGGCGATGCTCTCTATTTCCTGATCAGTAACCCGAGGATTCTTGATTACTGCAGTGGCTACCACTCTATTGGAATCGCGAATCAATATGCTCCGAGCCTCGCGATCGCCCTTCATGGCGAGTTTCACACGATCCTTCAATTTCATGAACATAATCCGCTTGATCAAAGAGACGCGCTCCGCTGGAACCTCGCCCATTTCGATTCGTTCATACTCAATGACACGCTTGAAGTTGGCAGCATGTTCCTCCGGCGTCTCAGCAGCGAGTTCCTCGTACCGTTCTGAGGGTAACCAGGATGTGTCGAGTTCGGCATCTGAAACCTCAATATGTTCGGCGATCAGCCATGCGTCTTCGACGCTCAGTCCGGTAGTGAAGTCAGCGTCCTCAAAGAACTCGGCGGCGGCGCTTTTGCCCCTTGCTCGCAGTTCCTGGGCGATCTGTTGGGCGCCACGTTCCTTCTCGAAAAACTCTTGCCTGGTTTCACGGGCACGGCGTTCTGCTTCCGGCGAACGAGCTGGATTCCGCAAGATCGCATCGATGATTGCCGGGAACCGTACCAACCTTTGCTGATTTACGGCGATCATCTCCAGCAGTGCTGTGATCGGGCTTGAGGATGCCAAGCCGGCAATGGCTTCATCGGACGTGCGGTTATTAAGGATCACCGCTTCATGAATTTGCTGAGCGTCTGAGAGAGTTGCCAAGTAGTCGAGGACGGTAGGCGGCGTTTCATCGCTTTTGGCAGCGGCGAGCAAGTCACCGGGATCATGCCCGGCCAGGGTTTCCGTTGCTGCCTCAGCGATTGCGGGTTCGTCCCAATGCCGAAGCCCGACTAACATTTCCAGAAGATCCGCTTGCGGGAGCGGCAATAGTCCGTTGGCGGCCGCAACCCTTGCTTGAGGGGGTGCGGTGCCATCAAGGATGGCTCGGACAGTTGGATTCGTTGAGGTAATTGAGCTCATTTGGAATCAAAGAGTCCAAACTCAAACTTAGAGTCCGACAACTACTCTAAAGCATTGCGAAAAACTTGGCAGGAAGGGGTCGCGTAAAACCTCGAGAACTAGAATATCGTTCTCGGGATATAGGGCACGGCATTATCTTTCTTGAACTCGTAGACAAACGTCGCAAACTGCGCTGCAGGTACGCCATTTCTAATCGCAGGTTGGAACTTAATCTGTCTGGCCGCTTCCATAGCTGATTCCGTCAAACCATGACTCAGTGACTTGATTGCAAAAACATTTCTTACGGTGCCATCCGAGGCAAGGACCACCCGGAGACGCACATCGCCTTTGGTCTTGTTAGCGCGAGCCTCGGGGGTATATATCGCTGCAGGTGCATCTACAACACGAGCGCGTTTCTGTACTTCACCGTCACCGAAAATCGTTCGTTGATCCGGACTGCTGATTGGCTGCGAGTAAAGCGTCAACGTCTCAAGCCGCTCACGCCAAAACTCCGAATTGGCAGGGTGTAGTTTCAATATCTCTTCAACTGTAGTACCGGCATCGGCGAACCGGTTGGCGAGTCGATCCTGCCATGCGCGAAGGACCAATCGATAGGTGGTTGGGTCCGTACCCATTGGCGGCGATGCGATCTCCTGCTCGATCTCGGTGTATTGCGACTTCAACTTCGCTTCGAGTTTAGCGATTTGCGCTAGTGCGGCGGGAGCCTGCGCTGCAAGGAATGTTAGCGTAACAATAAGGAGGCCCAGCAAACGGCGAAAAGTCAAAGCGATATTCATTGTTTCCCTCCCAGCGAGTGTCCCTACACACCGTGACACTTCTTGTACTTCTTACCTGAACCACAAGGGCAGGGCTCGTTACGTCCTACCTTCGGTTGATCGCGAACCACTGTCTTTACCTTCCCAGCTTCTTCACCTGCCGCGGCGGCTCCCTGGTTAGGTCCCGTAAACGTCATTGGACTCGGGCGGCGAGGTAGCCGTCGCTGACGCAGAGTCTCGGGGGGCTCCTCCGAAACGACTTGCAGGTTGAACAACGATCTAATCGTGCTGGTATCAATGCGATCGAGCATCTCCTGAAACATGTCGAAGCTCTGTTTCTTATATTCAACCAACGGGTCTTTCTGGCCATAGCCCACCAGACCGATTCCCTGCTTCAAATGATCGAGAGAAAGCAGGTGATCTTTCCACTGCGCATCGATAATGTTGAGCATAATGATGCGCTCATATGTCCGCATCGCCTCGGCGCCGATTTGCTGCTCTTTGCCGGCATACTTAACTTTAAGTTTCTCCCAGACCGTATCGACCACTTCTTGCGACGTCATGTTGGGCAGGTCGAGGCGCTCGCCATCTACGTCAAGATCGTAGATTGTCTTTATCTGGATCTTATAGTTCTCGATATCCCAATCGTCGGGCGAAGCGTTGGGATTGAGATACTGTTTCGTCAAATCCGAGAGCAGGTCATA
>DATKIS010000473.1:0-2273 GCA_035543975.1 Pyrinomonadaceae bacterium | reverse complement strand
TGGCGCCACGGCGCCGCAACTGGTAACCGGCCGGGACGCGCCTTGCGGAGGAGTCGCTAAACCCCCGTCCAAACAAACGATTCCCGGAAGGTCATTAACAAGTTTCGGTTGATTTCGTGGATTGCCTTGGCTGGTTCAGCGTAGTCCTTCGATGAGTTCGCTGAGCCACTTGATATCGATTGGCTTGGTAACGTAGGCATCGAAGCCCGCGGCTTTTGCTCCCGCGCGAAAGTCGGTCTCCTGGTGGGCAGTAACCGCAATTACGGGAACTCCGGCGAGTCCCTCGCTAGCGCGAATTTTCTCAGTGGCCGCAAAGCCGTCCATCACGGGTAAAGACAAGTCCATCAGGATTATGTCTGGGCGACCATCGATGGCCACCTCGACCGCTTCCTTCCCATCCTGGGCTTCGATAACCCGGTAACCCATGCGCTCCAATTCAAGGCGCATCAAATAGCGAGTGTCCTCGACATCCTCAACCACCAACACGGTACAGTCCCGGGAATCTCTTTCCATCATATTTCACGACAAACGCTCGGAATTGGCAGACTAACGAGGGGATTTTCCTGTGCTTGGGACCCCTAAAAGAATTGTGTGGTTCTGACTGTATGCCGGGTGCAAAGGTTATGTCAAGAAATGGAAAAGTCTGCGTTCTGATGGCCCGCAAACTCTTAATTCGCTCCTCCATCTAACGGTTTTTTAGGGCGAAAAAAGCGAATCAGAGTGAACCAAAACGCCCCTCTGATCGTTAAAGCAAAGGAACTCCAACTCCCTCGGAAAGGCCGGACCCCATATGAAGAAGATTATTTTAGTCGTCGTCTTGATAGTAATTGCTGGCGTAGCTGGTTTAGTGCGTTCACATACCAAGAACGGTGGCAGCATCAAATCCTGGTCGCTCAGCAGTCAGAGTCAGGACACATCCGCTGGTCAGGCGCGTGAAGAGATGCGCAAAAGTTACGACCTCTTGCCTGGAGCGCGGGTGGAGATTTCCGGCATCAATGGCCCGGTCAAGATTGAAACCTCCGATAGCAAAACGGCGGATGTTTACATCGAGCGGACGGGCGCCAGCCAGGAGGCCCTGACTCGACGCCGAGTTATTGTGGAGAACGCACCGGAAGGGCTGACGATTCGCGGCGAAAAAGGCGACGGCAGCTTCATCACTCGTCTATTTGGCTCCAATCCGTCGGAAAGAGTTACCCTGCGCCTACCCAGACAGGTTTCACTGGTGACGAGAGGCGTAAATGGCTCTGTGGTAGTTGGGGAAATTGATGGCCCCGTTGACGTCCACGGGATTAACGGAAAGGTTCAGATCGAGCAGGCTTCCGGGTCGGCGGAGCTCCATGGAATCAACGGGAACATCTCGGTGGGCATGACCCAGCTCGACAAAGCCCTCGAAATTAGGGGTATCAACGGCAATATTGAGTTACGTCTGGGAGCAAATGTAAACGCCGATCTCGAGACCCACGGCATGAACGGTAACGTAACTTCCAGTATGCCAAACGTTACTGTCGATAAGAGTAAGCGGGGAAGTTATACCGCACAGATAGGTCGCGGAGGCGTCTCAATCTCGGCCCATGGGATTAACGGGAACATCCGGTTGGCTCAATTGGCGGAAGCGCAGCCAATAGGCGATCGATAGAGCGGCGGCGAAGCTGTTTCAGGACCAAACCCAAAGCGGGTTGGAGATTTCGCATCTTCAGCCCGCTCTTGCTATTCCGTTCAAGTTTCTCTTTCGGCAACACTGGAAAGATGGCCTATCAAATTGAACCTGTTCTAAAAACCAGCTATAAAGGACGCCACTTAGCCATCAAGCGACAGGAGAAACCAACACTTGCCTCAAAGTAGACAGCGAAAAACCGGGAAGACCAGGAAGCGAAACAAGGGTCTTTACGCGCCAACCAAATCCAAGCCACCGTCTGATCGCAATAAACAGATTCGAATTATCGCTATCGTGGTGGTGGTCCTGCTGGCAGCGGGAACCATTTTTTATCTGGTCCGGGATCGGAACGGAGGCAGTGCGCACGAAGTTACAACCCCCTCTGGACTCAAGTACACAGACCTGGTGGTAGGGACTGGCCCGACCCCACAAAGGGGCCAGATGGTGAGCGTGCATTACACGGGCACCCTGGAAAATGGGTTCAAGTTTGACAGTTCCCGCGATAAGGGAGCGCCAATGGAATATCGGTTTGGGATCCAGCCGATGATCAAGGGATGGGATGAGGGACTTTCTACGATGAAAGTTGGCGGCAGGCGTAAATTAGTAATCCCAGGGCCGC
>DATKIS010000472.1:0-5656 GCA_035543975.1 Pyrinomonadaceae bacterium | reverse complement strand
GCTCGCGCGCCAACCTGCTCATCCGCTTTGGTATCACAATGAACAGGAAGATTAGCTCGAGCATCGCGTTCCATTTCGCCTCGTCAACCAGCGTAAAAGAGCTTGGCGGCCCAGCTACAACTGAGTGCAACGTTTTTCCTTTGCGGGACACTGATGCAGTTTCGCTCTGCGGGCCTTTGCGATGCTTGGCGATCTTTGCGGTTATCCGGTTCTTACCGCAAAGTCCGCCACGTCATTGCCCAAACCGCAAAGGAATAGGTCGCCCATAGCACTTATCGAGCGATGATAGCGTGTGCCGCAGGTTTATGCATCGCATGCCGTGTGTTGACAGCGGACTCTAACCAGGGGCAGCGTCCGGGCAGCACGAACCTAGTGCCCGGATTCCCGCCGGCCATTTGAAGCCACGGTGCTATAATCCGCGCGATCTGTCCAGAGACTTCATGTAGAGGGGCCCCCTTTTAGTGACACCCTCGCCAAAGTCGATTACCCAGCTGCTCATCGAGTGGCGTGAGGGCGATGAAGAAGCGCTGGAGCGACTTATGCCCCTGGTGCATCAGGAGCTGCGCCGGATGGCCCATCGCTACATGCGTCGCGAGCGACCGGGTCACAGCTTTCAGAGTGCGGACCTAGTCAATGAAGCCTTCATCCGGCTCGTAGATCAAAAAGGATTACGCTGGCAGAATCGGGCCCACTTTTATGGAGTGGCCGCCCAGGCGATGCGCCGCATACTTGTAGACCATGCTCGCGCCCGCGACACCTTGAAGCGGGGCCAGCGAGAGAATTTTGTCGTTCTCGAAGATATCTCCGCAACCCCTCAAACCCAGGCGGCTGACCTGATCGCCCTCGACGCCGCCCTTACTGACCTCGCCGTAATGGACCCGCGTAAAGCCAAGGTCGTTGAAATGCGCTATTTCGGAGGAATGAGCATAGAGGAAACAGCCGAAGCGCTCGAGGTCTCCGCCGGTACGGTAATGCGAGACTGGGGCATAGCCAAGGTTTGGTTGCTGCGAGCCTTGAAGGCGAAATCGCAAGGCTAGCCAACCTTCGGGCCGTTTAGTGGATGGTTTCGCCCGCCAAGACCAACCAGGGACCTCGTGGCTCGGACATCGGCGTGCCTTGAAAACCGAAAGAAATGCTTAGAGGTTTTCTTGCAAATCCCGCCTTTACTAGTGGAGGCCGAAGCATGAGGTCCCAGTGGCGAAGGGGTACGACCAGACCCACCCGCTCTATGCGCAGGAGAGTTTGGTCAAGGCACGAACCGCCCGCTTGGGCAGGTGGGTTCGGCCACTGAGGACTACTCGCAGGCAGGTCAACTTGGCCAGGCAGGATCACCCGCTCACGCAGGTGGTTCTGACAGATTCTCACGCGCCGATGGCGTGAACCGATAAATTAGATGACACCTGAACGCTGGCAGCAAATCGATGAACTGTTAGAAAAGGCGCTCGAGCAGCCGGCGGAAGACTTTGCAGCGCTGCTCGATGAATCCTGTTTAGGTGATGAATCGCTGCGTCGGGAAGTGGAATCGCTCATCAGTTACCGAAAACTCGCCGAAAGTTTTCTTGAAGTTCCGGCCCTGGAAGCGACCGCAGCACTCTTCTCCGAGCCTCCCTCTGAAACGACCGTCGGCCGGATGATCGGTCCTTACCGAATCGAGTCGCAACTCGGAACGGGCGGCATGGCTGAAGTTTACCTGGCGGAGGACACCAAACTCGACCGCAAGGTGGCGATCAAATTCTTGCCCGCGGACTTTGAAACCGACGAACTGGCGAAGAAGCGTTTGATTCGAGAAGCAAAAGCGGCAGCGAAGCTCGACCATCCAAACATCTGCGCGATTCACGAGATTGCCGAAGATGACGGGCGGAGCTTTATCGTTATGCAGTACGTCGAGGGGGAAACCCTGGCGGACAAACTCGAACGTCACGCTTTCGGGATCCGCGAGGCGGGCGAGGTCGCGCTTCAGGTCGCCGATGCCCTGGCGGAAGCCCACTCCCACGGAATTATTCATCGCGACATCAAGCCCCAAAACGTAATGATCACGCCTCGAGGCCAGGTGAAAGTTCTCGACTTTGGCCTGGTTAAGTTGTTTGAAGTGGAGGAGCGACCTCTAATCGGAGCGCAGGCGGAAATGCCTTTATCGGTTCCGGGCCTGATCGTGGGCACGGCGTCATATATGTCTCCCGAGCAGGCCCGTGGGTTGCCGGTCGACGCGCGTGCCGACCTGTTCTCGCTGGGCGTGATGCTTTATGAATGCGTAACGGGTAAGCGGCCATTCGCTGGGACCACCGGAATGGAGATCCGCGCGGAGGTAATTCACCTTCACCCACTACCGCCTTCGAGAGTTAATCCGGCCGTGCCAGCCTTTTGGGACATGGTCATCATGAAGGCGCTGGCAAAAAAGCCCGAAGCCCGATATCAATCCGCCGCCGAACTGCTTACCGCCTTGCGGCGTCTGCGTGCCAAGGGTCAGTCTGAGGAGTACGTCAGGATCCAGCCGCACCTGGACGTTCAGACCGCCGGTAAGTCGTTTTTGACAACGATGACAACCGCTCTCCGTCGGCCGCCAATCTGGCTGATGGCGCTCCTGGCCGTTTTAGTCGTCGCAGCTGCGTTGATAGTTGTGCCCCGTTTTTTACGTAAGGCGCCCTATGTCGCGTCCGCGGAGGCAGCCTACTGGTACCAGGCGGGCACGACCAGCCTTCGCAATGGCGCCTATTACCAGGCGAGCAAAGCGCTTCAGCAGGCGGTAGCCCGCGACGATAAGTTTGCCCTCGCACACGCCCGCCTTGCCGAGGCTTTCGCCGAGTTGGACTACTCAGACAAGGCCAACCGTGAAGTGCTTCGGGCGCGCGCCCTGCTTGAGGAGCCCTCGCCGCTTTCACAACTTGACGCACTTTATCTGCAAGCGATCACCCATACGGTGTTGCGTGAATTTCCCGCCGCAATTGAAAAATACAAGGAGATCGCCCGAAAGGTGCCGGACGCAGAGAAGTCGCAGGCTTATGTGGACCTGGGAAGAGCGTACGAGAAAAACTATGAGCCGGAAAAAGCCAGGGAGACTTATCAGCAGGCTCTACAAATTTCGTCGTCGGACGCAGCCGCGGCGCTGCGCCTGGGAGTGGTTTGCGGACAGCTCCAGGACATTAAGTGCGCCGATGACGCTTTTCGCAATGCTGAGAAACTCTATTTAACGTTGAGCAGCCAGGAGGGTGTGGCGGAGGTTTACTATCAGCAAGGCTTCCTGCTGAAGAATCTGGAGAGACCCGCCGACGCCCGGGTCAAACTTGAAAAGGCACTGGAGCTATCCAGGATTACGGAAAACTCCTATCAGCAGATTCGAGTTCTGTTGAGCTTGAGCAGCGTTGCTGCCTGGGAGAGCGACCCGGACGAAGCCGAACAACGAGCCACCCAGGCGACAAACCTGGCCCAGGAAAATAGCATTGAAAACCAGGCTACCAGCGGTTTGATTTGGCTGGGCAATTCTCTTTTACAGCGAGGCGAATATGGTAAGGCTGAGAAGTATTACCAACAGGCGCTATCGCTGGCGCGCAAGGACGAGGGCAGACTTAACGAAGCTCTGGCGCTGGTGCAAATCGGCAGCGTCCGGATCCAGCAGGACGAGCCGGCGGAAGCTCTGCGATACATCGAGCAGGCCCTCCCATTCTTTCAACAGCCAGGTTATGGCAAAGAGCTTTCTCGGGCGCTGGCATTGCGCGGACGCGCCATCCGCGACACCGGCGACTCCGAGTTAGCGCTTACCAAATTCAAAGAGCAACTCCAGCAGGGAGAGAGGGCACAGGATGCTTCGCAGATAGCTCTGGCGCATGAAGAAATTGGCAGCGTGTTGAATGGCCGGGAAGACTATGCAGCCGCCCTCCAGCATTTTGATGAAAGCTATAAGCTCAACAAGTCGCTGGCGGCGCAAGTTAACGTTGGCTACTTAGCTATGCATCGGGCGGAGGTCTTGTGGCAGCTCGGCCTTTACGATAAAGCTGGCGAAGCGCTAACCGAAGCTGTCCAAATCGCGGAAGGACCCAAGGAAAGAAATACGCATCTGTTAGCGGCCGCCCAGATGGTTCGGGCGCAGATGGAAACCAGTAGGGAGCACTGGACGGAAGCCGGCGACCAAAGTCACCGGGTGCTGGCGTTGGCCGAGAACGAATACAAGTCACTAACGATTCTCGCGAAATTGAACCTCGGATTGGTCAAAGTGAGAGCGGGAGCGGGTCGGGCCACCAACGTCTGTAGCGAGGCGCTGGCTCTGGCAAACCGCTCAAAGAATACGTTTGTGCTTTCGAGTACATGGCTGGGTTGCGCTGAGATCCTGTTAGCCGGCGGCGAATCCCGGCGCGCCCTGGAGCTGGCTACGCAGGCCCAGGAGGCTTTTCGGCACTCAGGCCGCCTGGACTCCGAATGGCGGGCATCGCTCATCGCGTCGCGCGCCAGTCAACAGTTAGGCAACCATGAGCGAGCGCGGGAGTTTGCGTCAAGGGCCCGTGACAGTTTGGCAAAGCTCGAGCAGAAGTTAGGACCAGTAGCTTACCAGGGATATCTTTCAAGGAAGGACATTCAAGGTTTTCAGCAGCAACTTAAGTAACCCAGTTCATCCCTAAGTTTACTCTAAAAGGAGAATCCAAAATGGCAGACTCAGAAGACAGGCCCATCATCGTTGGTGGCGGCCCCCATATGATTAACGTAGAACTCCCCAGTTCATACAAGAATGGCCAGCCCGGGAAGTTCTCGCTGGAGCCCACCGATCCCAAAATGCCCTTCCAGGAGATCATTGTTTGGGACGGAGAGAATGTAGTGACGCGCTGGCCGTTGAGTGCGGAGTGGAAAATAGAGATAGCCTGACGTTGGCCGGCGCTGCATCGTGCTTCCGGCTTATCGGCCCGCGTCAGGTTTTCCGGCTTACGTGAGGATTTCCTTTAAGCCAGAAGCGCCAGGGTTTGTCGACCCACTCTTCAGCGTAGTCAATTCCGATGCGAGGTCCCGACGCAATCCGAGTACGGGGAATCTTTCGGGCGTCCTCGATCCAGACCCTATCACCAAGTAGTTCTGCGGTATCGAGCCGGCGATCGATGTCCAGCGCGATGCAAAGCTTGCCTGGCCCGTTCGTGAGATTGTGATCGGGTTGGCCGTGGCGACGCGTCCGCATCAACTCGATCCCTTCTACCGGCTCGACTGCTCGTATTAGAACTGCGTGGGGAGCGTCTTCGACATTGGTGACCACGTTGAACTGGTTGTACATCCCGTAAACGAAAAAGACGTAGGCAGTACCGCCGAGGCCATACATCGTTTCGGTGCGTTTGGTCCGGCGTCCGCCGTATGAATGGGCCGCGCGATCCAGGGGGCCGCGATAAGCTTCCGTTTCAACGATGACTCCCGACACTCGGCTGCCGTCTGTGTGAGGCACGACCAGAAGCTTGCCCAGGAGATCGCGGGCGACCGTGACGACGTTGGGCCGAGTGTAGAATTCGCGTGGGAGTTTCGGGTTCATCGAATGTTTGGAGTGCGGCGGCTTGACGCCGCTTTTTTATCCGGCGGCTTGACGCCGGTAGCGCGCGACGAGCACCTCTTCGTTCGTCGTAGCGAGTTTAGGGGATCTGATGTTTGAACTTTACTCCCGAAACCGGCGTCAAGCCGCCGCAGACCAAAG
>DATKIS010000471.1:0-2477 GCA_035543975.1 Pyrinomonadaceae bacterium | reverse complement strand
CCATTGCCCTGAGATTCACGCTGCTCCTGAAACCCCGGCTGCCTCACGGTTGGAACATCAAGACTTAATTGCACACCACGATCCTCCTCGAGCTCCGCCAATAGCTCACTTAACTCGCTCGGTATCTCTTCAACCCGCCGTTCGCTATCGCCAGCTACTAACCGTTCGTTTTCTCTATTCATACTTTTTGTGCTTCACTTTTCCGCGGTTGATTCCGAAACTCTTCCAAGGCAGGAGGGTCAAACAAACTCGAGCCTACCAACACTTCAACAAAAGCCATGCCATGAAACGCCAACTTCTCAAACCATCAAACTTTTTCAAAAAGGAAAGATATCTAGCGAACCAAGCAATCAATACCTCGCCCCATCGCAGACACTATGGCCTTCCTGCTGTCACCAAACGCGAACACTCCACTATCTTCCGCCGCCGCCAACATGAAAAGACTTTTCAACGCGGCCACTCATTTCATGCTCTTCCGACCCGACCGCACCCAAGGGCCTAATGATCTCGCCCTTAGTAACCAGATAACGCGCCCCTGAATGAACATCAAAGAAAACAGTCTCAAATCCTCCATCCCGTCCAGCTTTGGCATCAGCACGGTTCGCCATTGCTACTCTCTGATTGCTCCCGCTCTGACCAATGACCATTTCCTTTGTTCCGGAGAAAAGCATTGTCGTCGGCAACCCGCCCAGTTCTCGCAACTCCCTATCGATCATGCGCTGATCACTAACAGAGATAGCTATGGCCGGAGATTGCAAGGGTCTCGTCCCTGCAATTAGCTCAGGGTTAAAGACTCCAGCAGACGTTACCCGCGAGAACACCAGCAGTCCCCTTTTCACATATGAGACCGTTTCCGCGTAAGGAGGGACCCCACTGGTCTTAATGCCCCGAGGGTTGATGACCTTACCGGACGAAGTCCTTAACGTGCGCCCCGTTCGATAACAATCAACGGCGCTTTCGCCAGCGTTGTAACTCGCTAGCACCAAGTCCAGCCGGCCACCAAACTGATCCGCGAGCTCCTTCACATACCGCGCTGCTGCATCAATGGCTGCCGACCCGTCGTGAGGGTTTGTTAAGTTGAACCGCCTCGCCGTCCCTGGCATGAATTGCATTAGCCCACGCGCTCGCGCCGGCGATACCAGCTCCGGTCGAAACCGCGTCTCTAAATATGCGATGGTCCATAAGACGCGAGGATCCACCCGATGCTTACGCGCAGCTGCGGCAATGACAGGTTCATACACCCGCGCTCTTTCCCTCAGCCGCGAAAGGTGCTTCCTCAAGTGTCGGCGGTTGCGAACACCTACCCGCCGCTTTGGACTGCGGTTGCCGACACCTTTCGATCGCGGCCGTACTTCTTTGGTTTGGATTCTTTGAGCAGCACCTTCCGCCTGCCACAACACCGCAGCCAGCGCTATCAAAGTTAAATTCAAGGTCAGATGTCTTTTGATTTGCATAAAGGAACAGGCCTCCGGCCCGGCCTTGTGCAATAGCGATGCCGAGATAAACCACAAGCCAGATCGAGAAGACGACTTGCTGTTTTCAAAAACTCAAAAAGAGAGTGGCACACGCTTTGTAGACAGCGCTGCCCGACGCAACCGCCGAGGCTGGAGAGCAAACCCGGGAGCGGTCAACTGAAAGTCAGAAACTAATTCTTGGACCAAATCTTTTTGAGGAGTAAAACGAAAATGAAACGCAATGCATTCTGTGAGTGGCTTCGCTCACGAGCGAACACAGTCACAATCGATCAAGACCTTCTAAACCACTCGCGCGCAGCCCGCGCCAGCCAGAGGCTCATTCAAGCAAGCGCGATAGCTGACGCCCTTACACCAGTGCTGGCAATTATCACCATCTTCTCTCTTACGGCCGCAACAGCTTTGGCCCAGGGACCAGGCGGCGGAACCATCTTCGGCGGCAATGACCAAACAGTAGGCAATGGCGTGAGAGAAGTCATCAAGTGGGGACGAAACTTGCTTTTCCTGCTAGGTATCGGCGGGCTCATGTGGGCGGCAGTCAACTACATGACGGAAAAGAACTGGACCAAGCAAGCGTTGGGCGGAATCTTTTGCTTTGCCTTCGGCGCAGTCGCCAGCCTGGCCTACTCGTTCTCCCAAGGTAATGCCGTGAATCTCGATACGGAACTCGGCGACTGATTTACCTCACAAAGAACGCTAAACCAACAACCAGTCAAGACTAAGGAGATTACAATGCGCGCTAGACCCATACGTTCCCAAATCTATCTTCCTGTAGTTCGCTTCGGAGTCACCGACAGTGACTGGAAGTTTGTCATTTTCATAACGCTCCTCTGCTACAGCATTCCCTTTCTATTCAACCTCCGGGTGATGCGCTTTCCCCTGGAGCTGTGGACCACCATCCCCGGCTTCGTCGCTTCAGTGGCCTTTTTTAATTTCGTTCGTATGGGCCGCCGACCCTTTTGGCTCCAGCACCAGGTCGCGGCCCTGACCAAGACTTCTTGCCAC
>DATKIS010000470.1:0-3498 GCA_035543975.1 Pyrinomonadaceae bacterium | reverse complement strand
AACGATGATCGCGGGGGATGCAGGATTTTCGAGCCACTCTTTATTGTCGACGTATTGACCGCGCAGTGTCGACAACGGTAAGGGTCTATCTTTGAGATCGAGAGAATCCCTCATCTGCGGGGAGCGCTCGACAAACTCGCGTAAGTTAATGGCAACCTGGGTCGCTTGATCCACGACCGCGCGACGATCGACTACATAGGCCAGCCTTCTCGGTAATGCCGCGCCCAGGGCTCGTGCGACAAGCCAGATAGCCATCACTGCCGTCTTGCCTAGCCCTGTCGGAATATCGAGAGATCGTTCTATCTTACCTTCCAGAAAGCGTCGGAGAAGTTCCTCCTGCCAGGGAAACGCAGTTTCCCCTTGGCCGAGGCCTAATGCTTCTTGAAGCCAATCCTTTTGTTTATCTTTCATTCGGGTATTAGGGTGGAACGTGGTGTAGTCAGCCCACTTGATTCATCAAATCGAGCTCTGTGGAATATGGCAGACTGCTACGGAACATTACGAAATTTGAGCCGGGGTAAGCGCCCAGATGACCCGTCGAACACCGCGGACTTATGGTCAGAGAGATCGAGAATGCGCAGCCCTGAATTGCCGCCACGGCGCGGTGCATTCGATGCGTATACCGCACTAGTTGCAACCCCTCGAGGTTAGCTCCAGAGGTCGGAGCAATGCAGGTCGTACTTTAAGGGAGATGAGGACTGGGAAAAACAGCGAGGGTTTTCTCGCGAGCAAATTGATGAAGTCCGCATCCGGGAGGGCGCATCCTTTCACGCGGGTCAACCGCGAACAATGATCTCATGGACACACGCTCTGATACTCAGAGACACCGGCTGCGTTCGTGTAATTTCGCGGACCGTTGCGCTTTGGTTTCGGGTAATACGAACCCACGAACGAACACGGAGAAGACTTTCTGTGCGGAGCCTCTGTTGACTTTGAATATCACGCAGACGAACAGATCAAGCATGCGAGGGTCACAAACAGAAGCGCGGGGTTGGGTCATGAAGCGCGGGGTCAGGCTTGCGATTTTGGAGCTTGTCCGGAAATACTGCTTCGGAAGCTGGCGATGAACAACAAACGACAACCCGCAGCGGGAGGCGCTTCGGGTTGCTGTTGTCAGCGGGCAGCGAGTTCCCCTTTAGAATCCTCTGCTCGCTGTCTCTCGAAATCAGCGTTAGCGTTTCGCGGTCAGGGCCACCACCTTGGTTGCACGCTTCACGGCTGCCAGTTCCCTTGACGTGGCTTTTTCAGACTTTTGCGCCGACATCCCGGTGTTATCTCCCGGTAACCAGAGCTGCGCAAAGAAATACTGCTCGCCATATTGATTGAATACGAGCCTGGCATTATCCCCAACCTTCCCAATGACGTTGCTAGTACGGATCAGCACACTGGCACGTGCCAACAGGTCACGCAGTTGCAAAACCTTCATATCCGAGCCAAATTCCCTCACGCGTAAAAAAGCTTTCTGGGTTAGAATCTGCACCGTCTCTTCACCCGTCAGTGAACCCTTGTGATCTAAGGCCAGGTTGCGCCGGTGGGCACGTCCCACTTCGTAACGCAACGGGATTGAGCAAAAGCGAATTCCATTTCGTGAACGAGCACGTATCGCATGGCCATTATGCCCATCGAAGGTGGAGATCCGATCAAGACTTTCTCGTTTCAAGGCCCAACCATTACCGGCACCTGGGCTAGATGGTCACAAGATGGGCACTCCATTTTTATACGGTCAGTAGTAACAATGTAACCAACATTTGGAGCCAGCCAGTCGAAGGTGGACCAGGGCGATTTGGTGTTTTCAGCAATTCTCACGGTTGCATCTTGCGTTGATTGATGCGCACACTAACCAACCCCCGCTTCCCCGTTCTGGTTAGAAATCTGTTTAGAAAGAAGGGTCGCTAAAAGCGGTCGCCGACGAACCTCTGTAGGAGGAATAGTGCCTTGCTCTGCAGGCACACGTCCGGAAATCTAATTTGTGCATATGCTTTCAGCTCCTCGACTACTTGTTATCGCAGACGTTGGTGGCCAGGAAACGCGACACATCGGCGATGAGGCGATGCTGGAGGCGAATCTTGATGCCTTGCGACGGTTGATCCCGGATGTCTCGTTTACTATCGTGTCGCGAGATCCTGCCTGGACTGCAACGCGCTACGGCGTTGATGCCGTGGCGCCCTTCGGATTCCCGGGCGATGTTGCTGCGGTCGCAGAGAGATCAGCGCTACTGGAGCGCCTGGTCAACAGTGCCACGGCTAGCGAAATCACGTACACAGCCGGGAGTGTCACCAGCAACGCGATGGCCCGCGCGGATGCTCTCGTGGTGTCGGGTGGCGGAAACCTATCATCCACGTGGCCTGATCTTCTTTACGAACGGGTGGCGTTGCTGCAGTTGGCTCGCATCTTTGGAAAACCCGCGGTCGTCCTCGGGCAAACTCTAGGTCCAGTGCTGTCCCCGGACGAGCGCCGACTGCTCGCCGAGACCCTTCCCAGTGCTCGCATCGTTGGCCTTCGCGAACTTCCCTCGGCGGCGCTGGCAAGGGACCTAAACGTTCCGGCGGATCGGATCTGGCATCAATGCGACGACGCGCTCTTTCCAGCGGGAAATCCCGACTTGGGAATTCCGGTCTCCAAGCCCCGCAGACCTGCTGCCGCGCCTTACATTGCTGTCACCCTCGACCCACAAGTTCGCACCTTCGGACCGGAATTATTCAACTCCGTGGTGGCTCAACTCCGCGACATCTCGGAGAAGCTGGGCGCGTCTATTATCCTGATTCCGCATGCCTTTGGTAACGAGTCCCGTGGGATTCCGTCGGATCTAACCGAGGCATTCATACTGGCCGATCGCCTGGGGCTCTCGCAGAGCGCGGTGGCTGCCGGGCTCGACGCAAACCAGGTGAGGCAGCTGACGGCCGAGGCCGTCATGGTTATCAGTAGTCGATATCATCCGATCGTGTTCGGGCTGGCGGCCGGAGTCCCGTCGCTTGGGATTTATGGGGATGAGTATTGCCGCATCAAGCTGGAGGGAGCGCTTGCGCACGCAGGTCTGGAGCAGTGGACGCTTACCTACGATCAGGTGGCCCAGGGAAGTTTGCTGCCGGATGCGCTCAAGCTCTGGCAGACCCGCCGCGAGGTGCGAAACGTGATTGAATCTCGCCGTGAGGCGTGGCGCGAAGAATCTCGCCAGCGATGGCGGGCCGTCATTCGCGCGCTCGATCCGGCTACGACCTTTCCACTTGCCAAAGCCAACAGGTACGGCGAAGCGCCGGCTCCTGAAAAACTCATTATTGACTCGTAAATCAATAATTCTCGGTGCAACAAAGGTACAGTTTCTTGTCTTATTGGCAAAGATTTTAGCGCACCCAAGCGCGGAGCGATCTCATTCACACCGTGGCTTCAGCCCGGTGATTGGAGCCGGCCACTGATTTCAAACCGTTTCGAACGGTTTCTCATGGGCCAAGGAAAACCGTTCAAACGGTTCCCCTTCTTAGGCCGCCGGCTCATCACCGG
>DATKIS010000469.1:0-2378 GCA_035543975.1 Pyrinomonadaceae bacterium | reverse complement strand
CGCTCGGCGCACCAAATTTCCCGTGAGCCTAGCCTTGTCCTCGATGCAGACTATCAATTAACCGTGTAGACTGGCGCAATGATCCAACCCGAAGAACTTGTTGGTGAGGAATGGGCGGAGTGGTATCGACTTTCCCCTCACGAACGCTGGACTCAATCAGAGCAGCTCTGGCAAACTTACTTCCGTCTTGGTGGCTCGCTTGAAACCGAACCCGATACTCAAAGTCCTTTCTTCGATCCGCGCGAACCGAGTGCGCGCACTGCTGATGGGCGGCCAGGCATGCGTGTTCTACGGCGCAGCCGAGTTTAGTCGCGATACTGATCTCGCCCTTCTTGCCAGTGCGGAGAATTTCACCAGACTCAACAAAACCTTAGCAGAACTGGATGCACACGTTATTGCCGTGCCGCCATTTGAGGCAAGGTATCTCCGCAAAGGTCACGCAGTCCACTTTAGATGCCAGCACGCTGAGGCGCGAGGTATGAGGGTTGATGTCATGACGAAGATGCGCGGTGTCGACTCTTTCCCAAAGCTATGGACACGTCGCACAACAGTGTCGGTGCATGACTCCACAATCGAACTCATGTCGCTGCCCGACCTGGTACAGGCGAAAAAAACACAGCGAGATAAGGACTGGCCGATGGTGCGTCGACTCGTCGAGGTAAACTATTTTGCGAATCGCGAAAATCCGACACGAGAGCAACTCCGTTTCTGGTTTCTGGAACTGCGAACGCCGGAGTTATTAATTGAGCTGGTACTGGAGCGAGGCGGATTACCACCAGAGTTGTTCCGCAAGCGTCCGCTTCTAAGACTGACCCAAGCCAAGAACGAATCACTACTGGCGGACGCGCTTCTGGAGGAGGAAAAAAGAGAACGCGCGGGTGATCGGCAATACTGGACGCCGCTGAAGAAGGAACTCGAAGTACTTCGGCACGCGCGAGTGCCTCAGTTGAAGCGTTAAGCGGATCTCACACGCCGCTGAAAAGCCGTCTGGTTTGCCAGAGTAGGGTGGGGCGCCCTTGAGGCAGCCCCTGCCATCTTCCGAACAGCCTCCCGACGAACCCGGGACGACCTCCCGACGAACCTCGAAAACGCTATTGCGTAATCTTCATCACTCTTCCGGTGAAGATTTCGGTCACAAACAGATCTCCAGATTTCGGTGCCTGGGCCATGCTTGTCGGTGTCACCAAACAGTTGGCGATTACCACTGGCGTGGCCGTGGGTGACGCGTAAGAGCTAAGTCTCCCTGGACCCGGTGCCAGCATATCCGTGCTGAATTCAAGTGTCAGGTATCCACCGTCACCCGCCGGCAACACATCGATCGCGGAGCTCAGTCCGGTGATGAAGGGAGCGTTGGTACCGGTTGCGATATCCACCGTACGCACTTGAGCGTTACCGATGGGAAACGGAAATCCAGTAAGTAGAGTTACCAGCAACTGCTTGCCTACTAACCTAACACTGTCAGGGACCGCTTCGACCACGGGCGGACCGAACCCTCTGTTGTTTGCCACGGGAGCAAATGTGGTCAGTGTGCTGAACGCGCCACTCTCGATCTCGACCGCACGGACTATGTTTGCGCTGGCATCCGGTACATAGAGCTGGTTGCCGTGAAGCGCCAGGCCGAATGGGTTTGATTGTCGCACTCCGTTAGGTAAACCCGGTCTTGGCTCTGGCACATAATCCGGAAAGTTAACCAGCAATTCGATCGACATTTTGTCGCCGCCACCATTAATGAGATCAACCGTGGCGCCGTTGTTCAGATTGATTTGATCAGTAAGACTCAGAGTAAACCCATTGGTGTTCTTCTCTGAGTTCGCACTGAAGTGGATCGAAAGTACCGAACTGAATAGTGCCGACGACGGGTTTGGATTAGGGACAAAGGAGTTAGGCAAAGGGCCGCTGATCACCTCATCGCCGCCGCCGATGGCCACGTACAATGTGCGTCCGCGCATCGCTAAAGCAGACGGACCTGACGGATCGTTATTCGGGACCGCAAAAGCAGACGGCAGGCCATCTATTAAGGTTCGTCGAACCCCCGAGTCCTTATCGATAATTGAAATTCGTCCGGTATTTATGCCGTTGCCTTGTTCGGCAACCAATAAGTTGCCGCTGGTTGAAAAGATAATCTTGCCGGGCGCATTGAGCCCGGTCGTGAGAACTGAAACGGGACATTGGGCATCAGCAAGGCTACTTGCTAACAAGAGAACTGTAATAATGCTCAGTGCTGCAGACGTAAAACGTGTCATGGTTCGCTCCTTCGTTATGGCGGAATAGTTTTTCCTCTTCACCATTAACGCGAGAGCGAGCGACGAGATCCGGCAGCCGTGGGCAAAAACTCTGTAAAGGAAATTGGCACCAGCACCTGCGCACGGCTACAATCT
>DATKIS010000468.1:0-8656 GCA_035543975.1 Pyrinomonadaceae bacterium | reverse complement strand
ATTCTTCCGCGCCCGCGGGGCAACTGGGATCCGGTCTTCGCGGCCACCTTCAACCAGAACGGCAACGGCGACATGACCGGCATCAACTGGATCAAGGAGTCCGGTTTTATGGAGGGCCCGATCCTGTTGACTGGAACGCATAGCGTTGGGACCGTGCGCGACGCGGCGATTCAGTGGCAGGTAAAGAACGGCCGCGAGTTTGTGTTCACCTATCCCATCGTGGCCGAGACGTTTGATTTCTTAAACGATGCAAACGGCGAACACGTGAAGCCGATCCACGCATTCGAGGCGCTCGATCGGGCCAAGCCCGGCCGCGTCGAAGAAGGTGGCGTGGGCGGCGGTACGGGGATGGGTTGCAATGGATTCAAAGGGGGCATCGGCACCTCGTCGCGGGTGCTGACAGCGACGCAAGGCGGGTACACCGTCGGCGTCCTGGTGCAATGCAACTACGGCGGCGACCTGCGGATTCTCGGAGTTCCGATTCGTCCGGAGATCACCGACCTGCAAACCTGCACCGTACTTGAGGGGCCTCAGAGTCGGCCCTGGATGGTTGGCATTCCACGATGCCCAACAACCGGAGGTGGCGCTCGTAATGACGGCAGAGTCGGTGATCACGAAGGCCGCGGATCGATCATCGTCATTGTTGCCACCGACGCGCCGCTGTTGCCACATCAACTGGAACGGATCGCCCGTCGCGTCAGCCTCGGACTCGGCCGGTTGGGTAGTTTCGCCAGCAATTATTCCGGCGATTTATTTCTCGCTTTCTCGACAGCCAACGCCGGAGCTGCGAAACCCGAGGGCACGCCATCGTTAACCTTGCTGCCCAACGAGCGAATCGATCCACTGTTTCAAGCGACGATCGACGCGACCGAAGAAGCGGTAGTCAACGCAATGCTGGCGGCCCAAACGATGACCGGCGTGGATGGCATCCGCGCCTTTGGCCTGCCCGGCGACCGCGTGGTGGCGGCGTTGAAGAAGTACAACCGCATGAAGTGAGATTTGATCTGCTCAAGTTTAAGTAACGAGATTCCTGACCCAGTTGATTGGTTTTGCTTTGCCCAAACGGGGCTTCAGCTCAGAGCCCAGGGTTGCCGCCTTGGCTACCCTGGGGAAACAGAAGCGAGGCGGTTCCTCAACCGCAAGGCGGTTGCGTCCGCCGCGCCGCAACCGCGATGCGGTTGTCAGATTTCAGTTTTCCCCCAGGGTAGCCGAGGCGGCAAACCCTGGGCTTCGATGCGTTGCCCCTTCGGGGCAAAGTCAAACCAGTCCTTGACCAGGGTCGTGGAAAGTATTACTCAGATTGTCGGAAAGCAACTGGACCTAACTGTGCACGAGGTAGATGCTGAAGCGCCGCTGACTAAGCAGAAAAAGCCGGCGGACGAGGTGGATGTCGTTGAAATCGTCATGAACGTTGAAGACGCATTTAATATTGAAATCAAGGATGAGGAAGTGGGAGAGTCTCTGGAGAAAATCGCCGCGCATTTATCTGTGAAGAAGCTTGCTGACATTGTGGCAAAGAAGAAGTCTCTCAAGTAACGCCACGTTCAAGCACGCCTGCGCCCCAACCTCCCGCAAGCCTCCCCCATCAAGACGACATCCCGAAAACGATCTATTTGGAGAGCACACTTGTCTGCCCGGTGCAGGGAACAGACAATAAAACCGAAATTTTAGAACAAACACCTTGCGGGGAGCGTAAACACCCTCATGAATACTCCCCCGGTTGAACCAAACGCAAGCGAAACTCCGAGCACACCAGGTCTGACCTTACGAAAGCCATTTCGACTCTGGCCGGGCGTCGTCGCCGTGGTCTTGCAGTGGTTGTTGTGGGCCGCAGTACCGGTTGTCGCCCCCCCGGCTGCGATGGGCGCGATGCTCGGGGCGCTCGTTTGCGCGCTGGTGATACTGATCTGGTGGTTGTTCTTTAGCCGTGCGCCGTGGGTCGAGCGCCTCGGGGCCCTGTTGCTGATGGTCGTTTTGGTGGTTCTGACGAAGCGCGTCGTCCACCCATCAATTGCGAATGGAATGATGGGGATGATGCTGCCGGTTTATTCCATTCCCGTTTTTTGCCTGGCGCTTGTCACCTGGGCAGTTGCCACTCGCAGGCTGTCCGATGGAATGCGGCGCGCCTCGCTGGTGGCCGCGCTCCTGCTCGGTTGCGTTGTTTTCCTGGTCATGCGCACGGGCGGCATGACCGGCGATGCCGGCTCCGATCTTCATTGGCGTTGGACAAAGACTCCTGAAGAGCGTCTCCTCGCCGAGGCAGGTGAGGAACCGGTAACTCCCCCCACAGCTGCCGTCCCCGCGGTTTCAACTGGCGACGGAAAGGACATGGGCTGGCCAGGTTTTCGCGGGCCGAAACGCGACGGTGTTGCCCACGGCGTGCGCATCGGGACTGACTGGGCTCAACAACCGCCAGTCGCTATGTGGCGAAGGCCGATCGGCCCAGGCTGGTCGTCATTCGCGGTCCGCGACAATCTGCTCTTCACCCAGGAACAACGTGGCAACGACGAGATCGTCTCCTGTTACAACCTGACTACGGGTGCGCCCGTTTGGAAACATCGCGACCCGGCCCGCTTCTGGGAATCGAATGCCGGCGCTGGCCCACGGGCGACGCCGACCTTGAGCGGCGATCGCGTCTACACGTTTGGGGCCACTGGAATCCTGAACGCGCTCGACATCCGCAACGGCGCCACCGTGTGGTCACGCAATGCCGCTGCCGATACCAAGACCAAGTTGCCGGGCTGGGGCTTCGCGAGTTCGCCCCTGGTAGTTGGCGACGTGGTGATTGTCGCTACCGCCGGCGCACTCGCTGCTTATGACGCGGCCACCGGAAACCAGCGATGGCTGGGCCCAGCCGCTTCCAGGGGCGGCTACAGTTCGCCCCAGCTGGCTACAATCGGAGGTGTCGCGCAGGTTCTGCTCGTGAACGGCGAAGGCGCGACCAGCGTCAACCCGGTGGACGGCGCAGTCCTTTGGAAACACGCGTGGGAAGGCGACAGCATAGTCCAGCCAGCCATCACTGCAGACGGCGACGTTCTAATTGGCAGTGGCTCAGGATTAGGCTCTGAGATTGGCGTCCGCCGGCTCGCGGTTGCTAATGGAGCTGGTGGATGGACCGCCACCGAGCGCTGGACCTCGATTGGGCTGAAGCCATACTTCAACGATTTCGTTGTTCACAAGGACCTGGCCTTTGGCTACGACGGGAGCAACATCGCCTGCATCGATCTCAAGGACGGCCAGCGGAAGTGGAAGGGCGGACGCTATGGCCACGGCCAGATCGTGCTGATACCCGATCAGGATTTACTGTTAGTGGTATCGGAAGAAGGAGACATGGCCCTGGTCAAGGCTACCGCGGATGCGTTTACTGAGCTGGCGCGGTTCAAGGCAATCGAGGGCAAGACCTGGAACCACCCCGTGATCGTCGGCGACGTGTTGCTGGTTCGTAACGATCAGGAGATGGCCGCGTTTCGGATGTCTCCGGCGAAAAGCTGACAGCCCGCTAGCGCGGACTCCGACTCGGCTGAGTACGTTGAAGTCCGCATTGGTTCGTGCTCTTTCGTGTACTTTCGTGGATCGGGTGCTGAGCTTTGGGAGCGCTACGATTCACGAAAGAACACAAATAAGAATGTTTGGGTAATGCCACCGCTTGGCCTTGTGCCTTTCCCCCACCTGAATGCTAAGTTATTCCAGCGCGGATGTGCCGATTACTTGTTGGTCTGTCAGGAGCTGCTAAATGCCGATCTGGGGAAGAATTATTGTACTAACAGCTTTGCTCTGTGGCCTGGCCCAATTCGCTTCTGCTCAAACAAAGCCGGGCCCTCAGATTGTTTCTGTCACACATCCGGGCAAGGTCTTTACTCACTACAACGCCGAAAGGAATTCAACCAGTGTGGTCCTGGGGTTTACTGACGTGGGTGGTGAATCACCTTGCGGACTTTATATTTCTGCTAATGCGTCCTATCCCGGGAAAACTGTTGCTGCGCCTAACTCGGTGAACCTGGTCATCCTTAGAATTACCCCGGAAGACAAGATCAAAGCTGCTCCTTTGCGCGACCTGACCTTTACTGCGGATGGTCAACTAATAAATCTGGGTTTGATGGAGACGAGCAGCCAGCAAAGCATGTTGGATCTCAGACTTGAAACGCTGCAAATCTCAGTTCCTTATGAATCGTTTCTGCGGATTGCTAATGCCCGGCGGGTTGAAGGCAAGCTCGGCTCGGCCAGGTTTGGGCTCAACGAAAATAATCTCAGTTTTATTCGTCAGTTTGCGGAGCGTCTTAAATCCTAAGTTGGTCCTGTGAAAACCAGATTCGAACATGCGGATCCGATCCTGAGCGTCAAAGATATGGCGGTCAGCGTGCAATATTATGTGGAGACGCTCGGCTTCAGAAACGCCGACTGGGGTAGTGCTGTCTTTACCTCCGTTAATCGCGACACCGCGGGAATCTATCTTTGCCAGGGTGGCCAGGGACATCCGGGCACCTGGGTATGGATTGGCGTAGAAGACGTTACTAAGCTCTACGAAGAATACCAGGCGAGCGGCGCGAGGATTCTGAGAGCACCGGAGAATTATCCGTGGGCCTGCGAGATGCACGTGGAAGATCCGGATGGTCACGTGCTGCGCTTCGGCTCAGAACCACGGACCGACATGCCCTTCGCCAGTCCAGATTTCTAACCCGCGAGCGCTTGAGGCGAATGCGGCGGTACAAATTCAACCTGAAAAAAGGTTAGGGAAAACTTGGAGTCCGAACTGCCAATCGCGATTGTCAAAGAGCGGGCTGATTCCGCGGATGCGGTGCAGCTTATCGGTGAACTCGACGCGTATCTTCAGCAGCATCCTTATCCGAAGGAAAGTCGTCATGCCTTTAGCGTGGATAGACTTCTGCGTGAGGGCGTCGCGTTTTTTGTTGCTCGTTATGAAGATGGGCCGGTCGCCTGTGGCGGCATCAAGTTATTCGGGGCTGAGTATGGCGAAGTGAAGCGGATGTATGTGCGGCCCGCCCATCGTGGGTTGGGATTAGGCAAGCTCATGCTGAATCACCTCGCGGAGTACGCCCGCGCACGGCAAGTGAATTTGTTGCGGCTGGAGACCGGGATTTACCAGGAGGAAGCAATTGGACTTTACGAATGCTGGGGATTTGAGCGGCGGACACCGTTTGGGGAATACCGCGAAGATCCGCTGAGTGTGTATTTTGAGAAGTCGATTGCGAAAGAGTTTGGCAATGGCTGATGAAACGTTGTAGGGGTGGCACTCCATGCCACCCCCTCGATTGAAGTCGGTGGCTTTGGAAGTTGAATGGAAGCGGACGGAGGGGGGCGGCCACGGTGTGCCGCCCCTACAATAAGGAGACGAACCATGAGCGCAATGAATCCTGAAATGGAGTTGCTGAAAACACGACTCAAAGGCATGTGGATGTCCGGTGATTTCGGAGAGGTCGCCAAACATATTGAGGGAGGCGCCGAAGAGTTTATCGCCAGGCTGGAGTTGAAGCCCGGCGACCGCGTGCTTGATGTCGCGTGCGGTAGCGGGAATCTGTCGATCCCGGCGGCTCGGGCTGGTGCTGTTGTGACCGGCCTCGACATTGCCCCAAACCTGCTTGAACAGGCACGGGCGCGTGCCGCGGCTGCTGGGTTGGCGATTCAGTTTGACGAAGGTGATGCGGAGAGTTTGCCCTATGACGACGCCGCGTTTGACGTAGTGGTGAGTATGTTCGGAGCGATGTTCGCGCCACGGCCTGAACGGGTGGCGGCGGAACTAGTGCGCGTTTGCCGGCCCGGTGGACGGATCGCGATGGCTAATTGGACACCGGAAGGGTTCGTTGGTGAGATGTTCAAGATTACCGGCCAGCATGTGCCGCCACCGCCGAGTATGCCTTCGCCACTCAAGTGGGGCGATGAGACGACAGTGCGCGAGCGGCTGAGTGACGGGATTGCTGACCTGAAACTTGTCAAAAGGATGTGTCCGTTTAACTATCCGATTCCGCCGGCCGAAGTAGTGGAGTCGTTCCGCATGTATTACGGTCCTACCCGGCGCGCGTTTGAGGCGCTCGACGCTCCGGGCCAGGACGCTCTACGCTCCGACCTCGAGCAGCTCTGGGCGAAGCATAATCAAGCAACCGACAACACGACATTTGGTGAGGGCGAGTACTTGGAGGTGGTCGCAACCAGGAGCTGAGAGCGCCGGTCTTAACTAGTGTTCGAATCAACCCCTAAATGGCCTTCGGCGAAGCCTGGCACCGCTGAAGCGCAGGTCCAGACCGCGAGTCTGACCCATCACTGATAAGATACGACCATGCGTCAAATGTATTGTCCGCAGTGTGGCCGCGAACTGGAGTTGGATTCCGGCGAAATCCGCTTCTGTCGCTACTGCGGCTTCGCGTTGCTTGATACCAAAGATGCGCTGCACGGCTATTCGGAACAGAAGCGTATGGGGTTCTCCATCGTTACCTGGTCCTACGCACTGTTGCTGATCGTTGCCCTGCTCTTGCACGGTAAATATGTTTCACTGGACACCGATTGGGTCTACTGGCTATTGAGCATAGTTATAGTCCTGAGCGTAAGTTTCTTCGTTTCAGCGGCAGTAAGCGCATTGAAGCCTGCACTGTTCACTAAGACCATGCGTCGTGATCAGTCGGCGTTAGAACCTAAGGCGAATGGTGGGAACCTTAGAAGGTCTCAATCGCGTGAGACGTCGTTGCTCACACCTCCACGGGAGCCAGCAGCCGAGCCGATGAATCACAGTGAGAGCAGGGAACGGGCCAAACCGCGTAGCGTCATTGAAGGAACCACCAAAAGATTGAACGACCACAGCAGCTCAGGGTCGGAGGAAAGATTCTGAGTCAGTTCAAAGTAATCTTGGACTATCCACGCCAGCGAATGAACTTGAAACGATATCTCCAGAGCGGAAATTCGGGTTGCAGGCGGCGCCCAAACGGCAATGGGGATTGACCCGCTGCCCAGTATAAGGCGACGACTTCGACTCAGGTCAAACTGATGCGAGTGCCGGGATTTCTGGGGCTTTGACTATGATGGTAGCCATGGACTTTTCGCCATTTCATGACTATTTCAGAGAGTTGTTTGACTTTGGACTCGACAGCCCCGGGGTTGTTAGCCAATAGGACAAAGGTGTCATCTTCTACAATCTGTGGCCCTAGCACTGCACTAAGGTTACGGTTATAGCGAGAGGTTTTGTTGACCACCTCTGCCAATTCCACCGGTGTTAATGCCCCTGGATATTGCTCTTTAAAAATATGGTTTGCCAGCCAGCATTCCGCAATTAGTTTTTTGTAAACTTCCCTTTGGTTGATGATTCTTATTTCGTTCTCATGCCCTTCATAAGGTAGAAAGACTCCTTCGAATCGCCCTGCCTCTTGCTTTCTGAAGAACGAAACAGCCTTATCCCGATTATAAAGAGCAAAATCTAAGGGTACGTTTGAATGAACAACTTCATATTCGAGTTCTTCAAGAATTGCGACTCCCCATCCCATTCCGACTCTATAATGCCTTTCTAAAACCGCAATAACCTCGTGAGATCGGTCAAGTAGGTCTGGTATTGAGAAAATAAAAATTCTCGTAAGGATAGTGTTATTTCTTACTGCTCTCACATTTCGCTTAAAGTATTCTTCCGCGATAGATGACCTGTCGGACCAAAAATCCAAATCGGTTTCAGAGACGGCATCCAACCTCTCCTTGTAATAGCTTGACATCTTGCCGTGCGCGGCAGGAATCTGATCATTTGGAACATTCAATCTACCGGTTGCCAGGCTATTTAGTAATGCCACATGTTCTTCAAGAATTTCGTCGGCTATATGACAAAAGGAAAGGTTACTTCTCCTGCTCTTGTGTTTGAGTTTCTGAATGTCAATATAATGCTGAATACTCCTCTTGATTAGTTCTCGTTTTTCTAATGGTTGATCATTTAACTCCTTGGCTCCTTCAATACCTTCCAACCTTTGTTCTATTCTGCGTATTGAAGTAAATCGTTCGAGACTCAGATCTACTGCAATCAAACCTATCAAGATCAAAGTCACCGACGGAATATCATTAACCCAGGATAGAGGATGTCCCACCAGATCAAATACGCTTACAACGATCCCGCTAACTGCCGCAAGTAGCAAGATGCCTGTCCTTAATGCATCTGTTAATTTATGCATATCTTACCCTCCGGTGATGAAGCTGAGAGCGCGGCTCGAGGATTCTGAGTTTGGAGTACGCGGCAGTCTATGACATTCTTGCCAATCTCATCAAGGTAAACATCACCTTATCCCAGCGAGAGTCTCTTAATGAAGTTCGAGTCTTCCGCTCGCCGATGAAGATGCGTGGACACGCCGGCACCTTCCACAGTACAAGTCGCAAATCCTGCAAGTCGATGCTTCTTGACCCTTCCACTCGCCAATCTTGTCAAGTAAGTTCTCCCGGTCCTAGTACCTGGGAATGGTTCTTCCTGG
Source organism: Pyrinomonadaceae bacterium (assembly GCA_035543975.1). Lineage (GTDB taxonomy): Bacteria > Acidobacteriota > Blastocatellia > Pyrinomonadales > Pyrinomonadaceae > PSRF01. Next base: position 209 of record DATKIS010000468.1, on the reverse strand, counting down.
TCTGAAACAGGAAGCGGCCCTTGACTGATTTACCCAGGAACAAGCGATCCGCGAAATATCACGAAAGTGACGAACAAGGATTTGCGTGCTGATCGGGTAGTTTCGTGGTCGGTTTGTTCCCTTCGACTATTCAGACGCAGACACGACCGAGCGCGGGGTGGCGCTTCGTTCATTTTCTCGTGTGCTAATATCCCTCAATCGCATGAAGG
>DATKIS010000467.1:0-3544 GCA_035543975.1 Pyrinomonadaceae bacterium | reverse complement strand
TCGCCGGCGCGCGTCCCGTGCGCGCGCCACGTGGCAACACCATCTCGTGCAAGGGATGGCAGCAGGAAGCCGCGTTGCGCATGCTGATGAACAATCTCGATCCCGATGTCGCCGAACGTCCGGAAGAACTGGTCGTCTATGGCGGCGCCGGCAAGGCTGCGCGTAACTGGAAATCCTTTGAAGCGATAGTTCGTACTCTTCATGAGCTGGAAAACGACGAGACACTGCTGGTCCAGTCGGGAAAGCCGGTGGGGGTTTTTCGTACTCACGAATATGCGCCGCGGGTCCTGATTGCGAATTCCAATCTGGTCGGCGCCTGGGCCAACTGGGAACATTTCCATGAGCTGGAACGCAAAGGCCTGATGATGTACGGCCAGATGACTGCGGGCAGCTGGATCTACATCGGCACGCAGGGCATCGTCCAGGGCACCTTCGAGACCTTTGCCGCCATGGCCGACAGACACTTCGGCGGCGATCTCAATGGGAAGCTGGTTGTGTCCGGGGGCATGGGGGGCATGGGCGGCGCTCAACCTCTCGCCGCCACCCTTAATGGCGCATTGTTCCTGGGTGTCGACGTCGATCCCGAGCGCATTGAACGGCGAGTGCTTACGGGCTATTGCGACCGGCTGGCACTCACGCTCGATGAAGCGCTCGACATTTTGGACGATGCCCGCAAACAAAAGCGCGCGGTATCCGTAGGCCTGGTTGGCAACTGCGCGGAAGTGCTTCCCGAGATAGTTCGGCGCGGAATCAAAGTGGACGTGGTTACTGATCAAACCAGCGCCCACGATCCCCTGAATGGTTATGTGCCTGCCGGCATGACGCTCGCCGCTGCCGAAGAATTGCGACGCACCGATCCACGCTCCTACGTCAACCGTTCGCTCCATTCCATGGCCCAGCACGTTGACGCGATGCTGACTCTCAAGCGCGCCGGCGCGGTGGCGTTTGATTATGGGAATAACATCCGCAAGTTTGCCCTGGATGCTGGTTGCACCGACGCGTTTGAAATTCCCGGCTTTGTGCCGGAGTACATTCGCCCGCTCTTCTGTGAAGGCAAGGGGCCGTTTCGCTGGGTCGCCCTTTCCGGCGATGCTTCTGACATACGCAAGACGGATGATTTGGCGCTCGAACTTTTCCCCGACGATCGCACCTTGAATCGCTGGCTCCGCCTGGCGCGCGAACGCATCCAGTTTCAGGGACTGCCGGCGCGAATCTGCTGGCTTGGCTACGGCGAACGCGCTGAAATGGGCGAAGCAATTAACGAACTCGTGCGGCGTGGTGATCTGAAAGCACCCATCGCGATTGGCCGCGATCATCTGGACACCGGTTCCGTGGCATCACCCTATCGTGAGACTGAGGGGATGAAGGACGGCTCGGACGCAGTTGCCGACTGGCCAATCCTCAATGCGCTACTCAATACGGCGAGCGGCGCCAGCTGGGTTTCGTTTCACCACGGCGGCGGTGTGGGTATTGGCTACTCGCTGCATGCGGGACAGGTTTCAGTCGCCGATGGGACGGATGAAGCTGCGAAGCGTTTGAACCGGGTGCTCACCAACGATCCCGGGATCGGGGTCGCCAGACACGTCGACGCGGGTTATGAAGAAGCCGAAGCGACAGCGCGCACGAAGGGCGTAAGTATTCCGATGCTGTAAATGCCCGAACTCACAAGTAGGGATTGAAACGCGCCTTTATGGCATTTAAAACATTGAGAGGCTTACCCCAAATCTCCCTTTGCTCATTTGAAGGCCTTTTCCAAAAAGTTTGGATTGAAGAATCTGAAATAAAACTCTTAAGAATTTCCGGCTCCGCGCAGACTCGCCGGTACATATAATTCGCTATGACCTCAGACTGAAAAGAACCCATAGCTGTTCTCTTGTTGATTTCTGTTTCGGAGACTCCAGGATACAACTCGTGAATATCATTCATATGCTCCGCACAGCTTCGGAGCTTATAAAGATTTCGCAGTAAGTCGGACATAACAGATGAGCAGCCAACAAAGAGTTGGCCACGATGGACAAACTGACTTTCGGTGTGTCCGATCTCTGGCCGAATGAAGGCCTCAATGCTCCGAACAAAATGCCGCATCCGTGTTTCTTCATGTTTGCCTGACATACCATCGAGGTAAGAGTGAAATCCTCGTTTAAGGCGGCGGTAATGCTGCTCCGCTATGTACATCAACTCTAACCCGTCAGCAATCGTGCGAGCGCCACTTAAGACAGCATCATCCAAAAGCACTGTAACAGTTTCACGAGGCCAAATGAACGGATTCAAATCCTGATCCGACCTAATGTTGATCCCCCCTGTGGAATTGCCTCCGCAAAGGACTGTGCCCCCATCCGAAAAATAAATTCCCTGGAGAAACAAAGAATAAAGAATGCTTCGCACAGAACTAATGAGTTCTCGGTCAGTAGAGCCGTCCGAATAATCCGAGCCAACTACAACGAGCAGGAGTACTCTGTTCCCCTCGATCCTCTTAGTCTTGCGCTCACCAAGCTGACGTTGAAGGTACTTTTCAATCTCGAAACATGGATTGATGAGAATGTAACGACCACTGCCTAAGTCGTTCAACTCAGACAACTGGTCGGAAATTGAAATAGGATCAATTGTTATGGCCGCGAATTGAGAATGTAATGGGATATCAAACCGCATTCCTTTTACTCCTCATCTCCTCATCCAATTCTTCAAAGAAGGTTTGTCGGTGCCCGGCTATTCCGTCAAAACTAGGCGCGCCCAACCACTGATGTTAGACTTATTCGCGATGACAGTCACCCTCGATCTCAATCCGGAAGTTGAAGAGCGAATCGTCTCCGTAGCGAAAGCGCGAGGCTTGTCGGTTGAGTCGTATATTCTCAATGTACTGGAAAAAGAAGCGATGAATGCTGAAGCGAGTTTCGCGTCAACAGCGACTTCGGAAGAGTGGAAAACGGCATTTCTTGAATGGGTACATTCTGAGAGGCCTGCACACCCACCCCTATCAGATGAAGCGATAAGCCGCGAGGGTATTTATCGCGAAAGAGAAGATGCTCAGTTGTGACGTTCGCCGTCGATACCAACGTACTGCTGCGTAGCATCGATGACGGGCATGTTGCTCAGCCGATTGCCCAGAAAGGGTTATTTGCGCTTCGGGAGCGCGGTGAAGCACTCTCGATTTTTCCGCAAAATCTGATCGAGTTTTGGGCCGTCGCAACACGCCCTCTTATTAACAATGGCTTGGGATTGAGCATTGCCAAAGCTGCAGAAGAGATAATCAACCTCAAAACTCTCTTTGTGCTGCTACCTGACACCCCCGAAATCTTTTCCGAATGGGAAAAGATCGTCCTTCAATATCAAGTGTCTGGCAAGCAGGCTCATGACGCCCGCCTGGTTGCCGCAATGCACGTCCATGACGTCACTCAATTATTAACTATCAATAGCAGCGACTTTAAGCGATTCACGTCTATTACCGCAGTCAATCCAAAAACGCGAACGTTATGACTAAGCCCACCCTCGCAGAGCAAAAACACCGGCACGTTTCACAAAAGGCCAATCTCTTTACCGAGTCGGT